>DQTD01000021.1 GCA_016839105.1 Candidatus Altimarinota bacterium | reverse complement strand
TAAATTTAAATTTATACTTTTCAATATTTTTGAAAAATGAACTTGCATCTGAAGCTTCATCAGAAATAGATCTTCTTACCTCTCCTGTTGATAAATTAAACTCATGCCATAATGTAATATCCGCATGCACACTAGCATTCGCATTCACAGTTCCAAACAATGCATCTGTCTCATTATCTCCGACAAGAAAATGCAAAGTACGATTACGAAGCTCTGTAGGTATATCAGTTAATGAAATGAATACTTTATCACCACCGAAATTTCCATCTCTAACAGAATCAGTTTTAATACCTACTTTTATAGCAGAAACATTTGGAGTTGTACCCTTACAGAAAGTATAACATGCCAAGATGAGAGAAAGATGAGAGAAAGATGAGAAAAACAGACTTTTTTCTACAATATAATAGCAAGATTTTCAGCTATCAAATATATATAACAGCCAAATAACAGAAAAACAAAAAAGCTGGAAAACGAAAGAACTTTATTATAAACTGAAATAAAATTTCAATTTATAATAATTATTTACAATAAAAAGCATGAATTTATTAGAACAATTAGTCGGGGATATTGTAAAAAAGAACCCAGAAACTGCATCTATTTTTTCTAAAAATGGAATAGAATTTTGCTGTAGAGGTGCCGTTTCTTTAAAAGATGCAATTTCAGAAGCAAAAATAGATGAAAAACAATTTATTACATCTCTTAAAAAAATAAAAAATAACACAGAGACTCTTGAAGAAAACTTTGACGAACTCACACGACTTGCAATAAAAGTTGCAAATGTTCACGGAAACCGAAGAGAAGAATTATTAGAGATTAGAGATGTAACACTCGCTGTTATATCTGATTTAAAAGAATATTTTTCAGATTCGGATAACACACTCCCTTCAGAAAAAACTAAAAATTTAAACGCAGTATTAAAAAAACTACAAACACTTACAAATGATTATAATTTACCAGCTGGAGCATGTATGTCTTATACCGTTTTATATAATTTTTTGGAAAAACTCGATTTAGGTATTCAAAAATATATAGAATCGTTTACAGAAATATCAATTTTTACAACTTCTAAATTTCTAGAAAACATTGAATATAACGATAAAAAACCAGTAATTAAAATGATGTTAGAATCTCATTTTACAAAAGAAATTCGAATTGTTTTTAAAGCAGGTCAAATTATGAAAAAACATCAAACTCCTTTTCCAATTGTAGTAGAATTAATTGAAGGCGTTTTAGACTTTGGAATTTATAATAAAGAAGGAGGTATAGACATTTTACATTTTGAAAAAGGTGATATGATTTCTGTTTCTGCAGGAATTCCACATGATCTAACGGCTATTTCAAATTGCATTGCTAGACTTACATTAAGTACTGGAGATACAAAAAAAAGAGTAGATGAAGTTGAGACAATGTAATTATTAATTTTTAAAAACTAATAATTACATCTCCATTTTGAGAATTTAGAAAAGGAATATTTAATTTTTTTAACATATCTGTAGTTTCTGTATGCGGATGATTAAACTTATTTTTTGTTCCTGTTGTAATAATTGCTTTTTGAGGCTGAACTGCTTTTAAAAAACTTTCTGAACTCGAAGATTTAGAACCATGATGTGCTATTTTTAAAATATCTGCTGATATATCGATTCCAGAAAGTAATAAATTTTCTTCTGTTTCTTTTTCTATATCACCAGTTAATAAAATAGTAGTTGTTATATTTGCAGTATCTGTAAAAGATAATTTTTGAACTAAAGAATAATCATTTCCTATCTCTTCTATATCTTTCGATGCATAAATTGATTCAAATGGAAAAATGGTATCGATTTGAATAGTATTTTTTCCACCAATTACAATATCTGTATTTTTATCTGCAAAAATAATATTTATATTTCTTTTTTTCGCAATTGCAAAAATCTCTTTATAATTTATATCATTTTTATCAACTCCAGAAAGCATAATATTTTCAATATTCAACTGTTTTAAAACTTCTAATCCTCCGTAGTAATGGTCAAAATCGGGATGAGTAATAATCCATAAATCAATTGTTTTATCAAAAAAAGGACGATAATCTGAAAGTTTTTCTAGAAATGATAAATCATCACTTCCGTCCCAAATCACCTCAAACCCCTCTTTCGTTTTCATATAAAATCCGTCACCTCTATTCACCTGTAAAAAAACCATTCCAGAAAAATTTACTTTTTTATACAGAGGTGTAAAAATAAAAGCAAAACAGACATATACAAAACTCATGCATAAAAAAAATATAGCAAAGATAATCATGCTATATTTAAATTTTGAATCTTTTAATTTTTTTGTCATATAAAAAATTATAAACTTTTTATACAAGTTTCACAATCTAAAACTCCGCCGTACCCCTCACTATGAACCTTTTTTGCTAATTCCATTCCACCCGTAGCAACAATTCTTCCTCCACAGAACACATGAACATGAGTTGGTTTTACATATTTTAAAATAGTTTCTGAATGCGATACTAAAATCACAGCATTTTCTTTATTTTCAGAAAATGTATTAATTCCAGTCGATACCATTTTTAATGCATCTACATCTAAACCAGAATCTATTTCATCTAAAAATGCAAGTTTTGCACCAATCGTTAACAGTGATGCAATTTCCATTTTTTTTCGCTCTCCACCACTTGAACCAACATTTAATTCTCTTTCAATAAAATCGTGAGATAACCCTGCTAATTGTAAACTATTTTTAAATATTTTTTTAAAATTAAACAAGGTTCGCTTATCATTACTGGCTTTGTCCGCAGCTCGCAAAACCTCTTTTGCCGAAATGCCTTCTAAACTTGGAGGAGATTGGTGCGATAAAAATATCCCCATTTGTGCACGTTCAAAAGTTTCTTTTTCAGAAATTTCTTCACCCAAAAACTCTATTGTTCCTGATGTTTGTTCATATTGAGACGAACCAAGTAATACTTTTCCAAATGTAGACTTTCCACTTCCATTTACCCCTAAAATTAAATGAAATTCTCCAGCATTTACTCTGAAATCTACACCTCTTAGAATAATATTTTTTTCTCCTGAATTACCTGAAACCGATGCTTTTAAATTTGTTACTTGTAACATGTTATTTTAAATTATTTTTTCTTAAATACTATGATTCTTCTGCTTGCATTTTTTCAAATTGTTTCATAAATGCTTCATACTCATCAAGATTATACATATCAATTTCAAATCCTGTTAAATCTGTTGCAAGTCGAATATTTTGACCTTTTTTTCCAATTGCCATTGCTCTATCTTCTTCTTCTACAAAAACTGCCACTCGTTTTTTTACAAATTTACCAGATTCTTCATCTTTAAAATCTTCATCATTTACAATAAACATTTTTCCAATTTTTGCTGGTTGCAATGCTCTTGTCAATAATTCAATTGGGTCTGCACTCCACTCTATAACATCAACTCGTTCTCCTGCTAATTCTTCCATTACTGGTTGAATTCGTGCCCCTCTTTGACCAATACATGCTCCAACTGGGTCAACATTTTTATCATCAGAAAATACTGCAATTTTTGACCGAAACCCTGCGTCTCGTGCAACAGCTTTAATTTCAACTTCTCCTGTTGCAATTTCAGGAATTTCAACTTCCATAATATGTTTTACCAATGCTTTATGCGTTCGAGATAAAATAATTTGCGGACCTTTTGCTGATAAACCAACTCGGTCTACATATAACCATAATCGTTTTCCTGGAAAATATCGCTCTCGTTT
>DQTD01000079.1 GCA_016839105.1 Candidatus Altimarinota bacterium | reverse complement strand
TGCCGAGATGGCGAAATTGGTATACGCGAAGGACTTAAAATCCTTTGAGGTTTGTCCCTCGTGTGGGTTCGAGTCCCACTCTCGGCACCATCTTTATAATCAAAATCAGGCTTTAAAAAGCTTGATTTTTTTATTATGTCTGCATAGTTCAATGGATAGAATACCTCCCTCCTAAGGAGTAGATTCTGGTTCGACTCCAGGTGCGGATACCACAATATCTAAAAATTAAATTTCTAAATATTTTTTCACTTCCATAAAATTATTTGCGGTAATATTATTCGCTTTTTTTACGGTATTTTCTCTATATACATGTTCTGTATATGCTACGCAAAATCCGTATTTTTTAGGAATCATTTCTATATCATTTGCACCATCGCCTAATCCTATAATTTTAATATTTTTTTCTAGATTAAATTCTATTAGATTATTTTTTATTAAAAATTTTGTTTTATCCAGCTTTGCTGTTTCATCAAGCATTTCACTATTTTTTATATCTAATCCTGTGATGGTCGGAATAGGCTCATTTGAAAAACTAAAACAGTTTGCGTATGTTTGAGTTTTTAGTATTTGTTTTTCATATTCTGAAATTTGTAATTCTTCTATTTTTAAAAAGATAATTTCTTTAAAACCTCCCGAAAATATAAAAAACTTAGATTGCAAACTACCATGTTTTTTAATAATTTCATGTATTAACTCTTCTGCATATTCAGAAAAATGCATTTGATTTTTAGCAATTATTTTTAAATTGTCTTTTGTAATATAAATATTATTTTTTATACAAAAATTAACTAAAATATTAACTCGAGTTTCTAGACTTTCTTTAAATGTAAGTTTTTTTATCGTATCATTAAAAACTCCATTCATTTGAGAATTTGTAATTTCTTCAATTTTTTGCATGCATTCTTTTCCTGAAAATCGAGCAATTTCATCTAAAATTTCTTCTTGCATGAGTGTTGAATCGTTGTCGGTTATGAGTGAGTGCATAAAAAGTTATCAATTAATTTTTTTAGATTTTTTTCAAAATTTTCTTCTGAATATTCTTGCATGTTTTCTGAAATATATTTTCGAGTATTGTGATTATTAAAATATTGTTGATTTTCGTTATTCTCAAATTTTTTGATGGCTTCTATTAAATCATCAGCGGTTTGTTTTTCAAAAAAAATACCATTTTTTTTCTTTCCTTGCTCAAATACCATATTTAAGGCTCCACCTTTTTTAAAAGCTATGCACGGTGTTCCAGAGCATAATGCTTCCATTGGAGCTATTCCAGCGTCTTCATTTTGTGGAAATAAAAAAGCTTTTGCTTGTCCTAACATTTTTATCAGTTTTTTATCTTCTACAAATCCTAAAAATTCTATATTTGGACAGTTTTGTGCCAGTTTTTGTAAATATTCTAATTCTGGACCTCTTCCTCCAATTTTTAATTTTTTATCAGGCATGCGTTTAAATGCTTGAACCAATAAATCAAATTTTTTATAGGGAATTAAGCGTCCAAATGAAATATAAAAATCACTTTTTTCGCTTTGTAATCCTGCAGAAAATTTTTTAAAATCTACAGGTGGTCGTAACATATCTGATTCTCTATTATAATATTTATTTATTCGTCGAACCACATATTCACTATTTCCAATATAGGCATCTGGGCGTTGAGCCGAAACAAAATCCCAAATTCGGTCTTGTGTAAACATTCTTGGAAAAAGTGGTTTGAGTGGTCGTAAAAATTTCGGAATATTTATTCCTTCTTTCAAAAAATATTGCCATTCGTCCCAAAAATATCGTGTTGGTGTATGGCAATAACACAAATGTTTTGTGTATTCGTCAGAAATGACTGCTTTTGCAACAAATGTTGAAGAAGATAAAATGAAATCGAATCCACTTAAATCTAAAGTTTCTATTGCTGTTGGCAAAAAAGGGTAGAGAAGTTGATGTCGTTTTCGTAAAAATTTCGGAAGTTTTTGAAGCCATGTGGTATGAACTTTTGTATTTTGTAATTTCGGAAAATTTTCTGGAATATAAACAGAGGTAAAAAATTCTGCATTTGGATACAATGTATGAAACGATTCTAAAACTTTTTCTGCACCACCTTGAGTTGTAAGCCAGTCGGCAACAATTGCAACTTTTAATTTTTTCATGAATATCTAATATTTACATATATAATAAGTTTATCATGTTTTAATTACTATTTCCTATAATGCAAGGAAATAAAATTAATATATCTTGTAAATCAATTAATCCATTGTGATTTTTATCGACTCTTTCTAGTTCATTTTCTGATGGGTGCAAAGATCCATTTAAAAATTTAAGACTTAAAATTAAATCTATTACATTTTGAAATCCATCATCATTAATATCACAACTTGTAAAATTATTTCCAAGTACTACCGGTATAAAATATCGACTAATAACTCTGTCGTTTCTATATAATTCTACAATAAATGTATATTTTCCATCGGGCATATATCGTTGTTTATCATATTCTGGAATAAATACTGGAATTTCAACAATCCCTCTGTTTTGCTCTCCTGTACTATTTTCCAAATAATCTTTTACGGGAGTTTCATTGTGGTATTCTTTGAAAATAAAAGATTGTGAAGTTGAATCTGTATAATTATTGGCTGTAATATTTCCTGAAAATAATCCAACAGATAGAGATTGTAATTTTTTAATTGCTTCTCGAGATGAAATTGATGCAATAATTGAAGTATCGGTGTTTCTATTAATAACATTACGCCCGAGTGTATAAGCTGAATCAATTTTAATTTGTGCTTCATCTATTCTCATAGCTTCTACTTGTGATTGTATTTCGTATTTTGTAAAAGTAAGTTTTTCAACTCCAGCCTCTGCAATAGCTTCATATAATGTTGTTCGTATAGAAACAAGTCCAGATTTTTTAGGAATAAATTTTCCTGCTGAAATTATTCCATCATCACTCGATCTTTCCCATGTTGTTCCTCCGTCATATGAAAATTCCCAAACTAAATTTTGAGCATCACTATCGTTAGTAAATTTAATTTCTTCTTGTATAAAAAACTGATTTTTATTTATTTGTTCATATGATTTTTCTGTTGTAATTACAAAATCTGTTTTGTGTGGTTTTAAAACAGTAACTGTATATGATATTGTTTCGTTAAGGCTTTTGTTTTGTAGTGTTATTGTGCTTGTTCCTGTAGTGTCTCCTGCAAGAAAAATTACAGAATCTCCAGTACAAGGTTTCTCTTCAGTACATTTATGGTTTAAATCATTAGCGTTTGAAGATTCTGCATTATTTTGTAAATATCCAGATGTACTAATTGTTGAGTACCACTCTATTTCATCGTTGTTTTTATTATTAATATTTAATTCTAATTCATTATAAAGAGCAACTTTTCTATATTTTGTGAAATCAATATCTTCAGTGCTTGTTGTGCTTGTATTTGTTTCTTCATTATTTAGATTTTCTACATTTAGTTCATTTGAATTATTTTGAGTAGCGAGATTTATAATTTCACTTGTATTCGAATTATTATTTACCGTATTGCTATTTTCTGTCACTTCTCCTGTTTCATCTGTTGTATTGGTAGTATTTCCTGTGTTGTTATTTCCAAAGCTTATTTTTTTTGATTCCGAATTATCAAATTTTTGAGCAAGAGGAAAATGCCAATTTCCAGATTTTCCATTTACTAATATATGCCAATAGGGCACATCTGTTACATTAATTGTTAATATATTTTCTGATATTATTTGATGATCTTTATATATAATATTTTTAATTCCTTGAAACGCAATTTTTTCTAATGTTTTTGCACGAATAGAATATAAACCGGTAGTTTTTGGAATAAAAATTCCTGAAGAAATAATTCCATCAGTAGAGCTTTGTGTAAATGTTTGTCCTCCATCTGTAGAAAACTCCCAAATAACTTCTTTTGCAGTAAGTGCTGAGATATCTCCATTAAATAATTTTTTTTCTGCAGTGAGTCGTAATTCAGAATTTATGTATCCAGCAATATGATTATCTGATGTATTATTTGTTATAATAAGTGATTCAGTTGCAGAAGGCAATGTTTGAATATTATATGTAATAGATGTATTTTTGGTTGTATCTTTTAATATAATTGAAGAAATACCTTCTTTTGT
>DQTD01000037.1 GCA_016839105.1 Candidatus Altimarinota bacterium | reverse complement strand
GGAAGAAAAGGAGTTCAAGTTTTTACAGAAAATAAATCGTTTTTCGTTGCAAGTTTAGGTGGAGAGCGAGTTGATACATTGGGTGCAGGAGATAGTTTTTCTTCGGCATTTACTGCAAGTGTTTTGCGTGGAAATAGCTTGGAAGATGCAACAAATTATGCTAGAATAAATGCACAATCTGTAGTTTCTAATAGGGGAGCTCAGCCTGGTTTGCTTACAGAAAGCCAATTATATGAAAATAAATTATATAAAAATAAATAATATCTAACATATATATATGTCACAAGAACAAAAATTATCAGATTTAAAAGAAATGATTTCTTCTATGGAAAGAACTCTTTTCGCAGTACGTTCACTTATTGCAGAAATTTCTGGAGAAGAGCCTGCTATGTCTTCTCGAAGTTTTATGAAAGCTCAGTCGTCGGCAATGCCATCTGCAATTCGTGGAGATGAAGAAGGAAAAGTAATTATTGGCGCATTTGATGGTCAAGGAATGTCTGATGAAAATGGAGAAAGATATCCAGTTCCAGTAAATTATGCTTCAAAATCTAAAATTGTAGTTGGAGATAAAATGAAACTCACAATTACTTCATCTGGAAAATTTGTGTATAAACAAATTGGTCCAGTAAATAGAATAAATGTTTTGGGTCCACTTACATGCGATGATGGGCAATATAAAGTGTTAGCAGCTGGAAAAGAATATTTAATTCTTACTGCTTCTGTTACTTTTCATAAAGCAATGGTTGGAGATGAAATTAGTATTTTATTGCCTGAGGGAGTAGACGCAAAGTGGGGAGCATTAGATGCAGTTGTTCCAAAAACAGGAGACGGAGATAGTTACGAGTTTTAGTTTTTCTGTTGATAAAAAATAGTGCTAATTAAAGTGTATTCATGATAAAATCTATATAAATGAAAATTTATATAGATTTTATAAAAAAATACTATGGCTAAAAATCTTGTAATAGTGGAGTCTCCTGCAAAAGCAAAAACTATCGAAAAATATTTAGGAAAAGATTTTGTTGTGAAATCAAGTTTTGGGCATATTCGAGATTTGCCAAAAAGTGGAATGTCTATAGATATTGAAGGAGGAACATTTGAGCCAATCTATGAAATTTCTCAAGGAAAAAATAAAGTTGTAAACGAATTAAAACGAGAAGTAAAAAAAGCGGAAACGGTGTGGTTAGCAGCCGATGATGACCGAGAGGGAGAAGCTATTGCGTGGCATTTATACGAAGCGTTGGACTTGAAAAATAAAGATAATAAGCGAATTATTTTTCATGAAATTACAAAAAAAGCAGTAACACATGCAGTAGCGAATCCAGTGGAATTAAATAAAAATTTAGTAGATGCTCAACAAGCCAGACGAGTTTTAGATAGACTTGTAGGATACGAATTATCTCCTGTTTTATGGCGAAAAATTCAAGCAGGACTTTCTGCTGGACGAGTACAAAGTGTGGCAGTTCGAATTGTTGTAGAGCGAGAACAAGAAATTGAAAAATTTGCATCGAATTCTGTGTATAAAGTGATTGCGAGTTTTACACTGCGAAGTGGAGAAACTGTAGCAGGAGAATTACCAACAAAGTTTGCAACAAAAGAACAAGCAAAAACTTTTTTAGAAAAATGTATTTCTGCCGATTTTCAAATTGAATCGGTTGAAAAAAAACCTTCAAAAAGAAATCCATCTGCACCGTTTACAACATCAACTTTACAACAAGCCGCATCTACTCGGCTTGGTTTTTCGGTAAAACAAACAATGATGCTTGCTCAACGATTATATGAAGTTGGGAAAATTACATATATGCGTACAGATTCTGTAAATTTGTCTGATGATGCAATTGCAAATGCTGTATTAAATATTACAAAAAAATATGGGAAAGATTTTGTAGAAACTCGTAAATTTAAAACGAAATCAAAAGGTGCGCAAGAAGCCCATGAAGCAATTCGTCCGACCGATTTTGCAGTAGAAAATGCAGGACTCGATGATCAACAAAAAAAACTGTATAAATTAATTTGGCAACGAACAATTGCATCACAAATGGCACCTGCTCAACTTGAACGAACAACGGTAACTATTGGAGATAATAATACAACAAAAAATCTTGAATCAACATTCACAGCAAAAGGGGAAATCGTTACGTTTGAAGGTTTTTTAAAAGCATATGGTGCAGATGATAAAGATAAGCTTTTACCAAATGTTGAAAGTGGAGATGTTGTAAAATTGGAAGATTTATCGAGTCGAGAAACTTTTTCAAAACCACCAGCACGGTATACCGAAGCATCTCTTGTAAAAATATTAGAAGAAAAAGGAATTGGAAGACCTTCAACTTTTGCTCCAACCATTTCTACAATCCAAGCGAGAGGGTATATAATTAAAGGAGAAGCTGACGGAGAAGAGCGAGAATATTTTACTCTTACTTTAGATTCGGATACGGCGACTATTGTAGAAGAAACTAAAACTGAAAAAACGGGAAGTAACAAAGGAAAGCTGATTCCTACTTCTATTGGAGTTGTTGTAAGTACATTTTTAACAAAACATTTTTCACAAATTGTAGATTATGATTTTACAAAAAATGTAGAAGAAGAATTTGATGATATTGCCCAAGGAAAAACGAAGTGGAATAAAATGATTGCAGGATTTTATGGCGATTTCAAAAAAAATATCGATGTAAAAATGGATACCGTAGATAGAGCAGAAGCTATAAATGAACGAATTTTAGGGAAAGACCCAAAAAGTGGAAAACCTCTTTCTGTTCGAGTAGG
>DQTD01000084.1 GCA_016839105.1 Candidatus Altimarinota bacterium | reverse complement strand
TTAATTTTTGGAGTACAGGTTTTTGTATTTTAACGAATTGTAAACAAGTGTGTCCAAAAGGGCTTTGCTCAATTCCATTTGAAATGGGATTTAGTTTGTCAACTTTTAGATTTTATCTTTCTCCCACATTAACAGGTGGTATTGGATTTGTGATTTGTACAGGAAAGGGGAAGTCAACATCTAGTCCAGAAGGAAAGTGTTTTATTCAAGCAATTGAAGGGAGTTTTGGTGATGTGTGTAGTGAATTATCTGCAAAAATTACTCAAGCTGTAAATATTTCTTTGGGATCTGGTAGTACGGTGTTTCAAATAGAAGGTGGATTTGACGAAAATTCGTCGAGTACTGCATCCTATAGTTTAGTAAATATTGACACAAGCATTCCTGCATCTCAGAATACTCGATTAAATTCTGAAGGGTATTTTGGAAGATGGTTAAATCGACAATTTGAGGAAATTGGTTCAATGTTTACTCTTCCTTCTTTAACAATTCTGTACCCAGATGTATCGAATACATTTTTTGATACAGATGGTTCTCTTGATAGTTTTTCTATTACAGCGGGTATGATTGATGACGCAACATTTGATACTGCATTTTCAAATGACACCTCAAATGTTACTTTTGAAAATCAATGGACGACTCAACAGCTTAAAGAAAATGCTGATAATAATGATACTGATAATAGAGCAGAATCAGGAGTGAAAGATGTTTATAGTTATGTGGTTCCGCAAGGAGAAAATGCAAAAATAGTTGATTATACTTCTAAAGATATAAATGATTTTTATAGAATGCTAGAAAGTATTCCAATTATTAATGTGAAAAGGGAGGTTGTAACTTTAAAATACCCTGCATTAACACGTAAAGAAGTTTTACAAAAAATTGATGATGTAGAGATTTTAATTTCTAGTTTTGAGTCTGAAATGGAATCATTTAAAACTTCTGTAGAAAAATGGCCATCTGATAGAAAAAATGACGGAAAGATTATTTATAAAAAAGCTGAACGATATTTAAAAGATTTGCAAGAATTAAAAAAATCATTAACTTTTTTTAAAGATGAAGCTGGGGACTTAATTCGAGAATTTGATTCGCAAATAAGTCGTTATATTTATTCTATTATTTGCTATTTAGATGCTATTACCGATTTAACAGGTGGATGGCTTGTAAAAAATAAAATTAGATATGAAAAATGGATTGAATTTTTTGATACAGTTGCAGAATTAATTAATATTTATAAAAAAATTCCAGATATTTTAAATGGATACCAATCTTCTTGTACTCAGTGTCGTGCAACAAATAATGACTCAAGTAGTGATATGATAGATTCTATGGGAGATTTTTTTCCAGAACCTCCTATTATTAGAGCTCCAAGGCTACCAAATATAGTATTAGATATTTCACAGATTAATGCAGCAATTGCTGTAGAGTTACCAGAAATTAAATTTATAGCAGTTCGATTACAGCTTCCAAGTTTACCTCGGGTTCTTTTACCAACTCTTCCTGTGTTAAGTGCGAATATTAAATTTCCTAAAGTGCCAAATTTGCCAACTTTTGAACTTCCTATATTACCTGATTTTCCAGAATTAAATATTCCACGGTTACCAGATATTCCACCGCCACCAAAACTTCCAGATGTTCCTAGTGGGCTCATGAGTGTAATGACAGTTGTTGAAAAAGCACTATATTTATATTGTATTGTGGTACGACAGGGAATATTTTTGCATGATGAAAAAACGGCAATGGCGGTTGTTGAAGTGTTAACAAATAGACAAACGAACCCATTGAGTATAGATTTTATTTCAAAAGATTTTCCTGATATTATTATTTCTGATATTGCGGAAATTGAAGTAGTAGCAGAAGTAAATTTAGAAAAAGATTTAACATTAATTTCTGATAAAGTAAAAGAATTTACAACAGAACTGAATAAATCGACAACGACTTTTATAAACGAAGCAAATCGAAATCTGAGTGAAAATGTTGATAAATATGGGGATTCTCTTGATGTATCGGATAATAAATATATTAAAAAAATAGAAAGAGAAGTGAATGAAGCACAAAATGATATAAATAAAGAAGTTATAGATAAACATAATAATAACGTAAATCGTGTAAATGAAGAAATAGAACGAGCTGAAAATAGTATAGATGACGATATTGAAAGGCAAGAAAATCGAAATCAAAATAATACTGATGACGAAGCGTTAAGAGTGATTGATGATGTATCGGTAAACATGTTGAAAAAAGCACTTTCTAAAGATTTAATATTTATGGAGGAAAATATTAATGCTATTAATAATCAAAAAAATTATATTTCAGTAACAGAATTACGAAAAAAAATGGGACTTCCCGTTTTTGAATCAAACGCGTCTGATGAATATCTTGTATTAAAAAAATATGCAGAAATGACAGCAGAGTTATCTGAAATTCAAATATATTATGAACAACAAGAACAATATTTAGCTCGGAACGGTAATGATTTTATTGGAATGATTAATGCTAATATTTCACGATTTCCTGCACAAAAAGTATATGCATTACTTGGTAATGATGGTGATGGAGTTGCAGAATCTACGGTAGGTGCTGAATCTTTAGTTGGTGAAAATACGCCAAAGCGAGATAATGATGAAGGGGTATTTATTCAAGCTGCTGATGGAACAACTGTTGTAAAAATGACAGCATATACGGATGAAACAAAAATTATTAATTCATTTTTTAAAGCAGATATGAATAATGATGGAATTGAAGATATTATATATTCAACTCCGTATGAAATTTATATTAAATATGCAAATGATGTAGAAAAGTATAAAAAATTAAAAAATCAAAAATTAGATGTTTATGATAATAACTCTATAGAAGAGTTAGATTTTAATGAAATTTTACCTAAATTTTTATCACCGAAGAATTTAAAAGTTTTTGGAGATGGAAAAAAATTGTCATTATCAGTTTTACCAGAACCAAAAACTTTGATTGCAGGTATTCTTTATATAATTGATGATTCAATTACATATCAGCAAAGAAAAAATGGAGATGCAAGAAAATATATATTTCAATTTACAAAAGATACATATGATGAAATTGCAAAAGATTATTCGGGAATGACAGAGCATGAGGTTGATTGGAACCAAGAAGTTGGTGAAAATTTTATTAAAATTAAAAATAAGAAAATTATAATAGAGCCTGATTCTATTGTAAGAATTGATAAATTTGATTATAGAGAATTGGAAACTTTTGTGAAAAAAAATGATGTAAAATCATTGCAAGCTCGATGGATTATGCCTGACGGTACATTAAGTAATTATGCAAGTCATGACTTATTATTCAATACACAAGGGAATGATTTTCAACCTCCTATATTATTGAGAGATTTTAAAAAAAATGGTGATATAGAAGAGGAAAAATGGATGTATAAAGAAAATATTATTACATTAGATGGAGTGTTTGATTTAGAGAATGGGGAATCTACCGTTTTATGGGATAAGGATAACGACGGTATTTATGAAACAGTGAGTAATTCATTCAAAACAAAGATTCATGAAGCTTTATTTGAAGAAGAGACGGTTCCATTTAAAGTTGTTGATTCGTTCGGAAATGAAGTAGATGGAATTGCTCATATTACTTTTGTTTCTCCATCTATAGAGGTTGATTCTTCTACTGAAAGTACTGTGAGTGGGCATGTTATTCCACGATATGGAAATGTTCCTGTCGTATTATTGAGAGAAAGGTTTGGAGTTTTAAAAAAATTAATTGGTCCAACTCGAACAGATGCTTTGGGAAATTATGTCTTTGAAAATTTAGATAATTCTGCTGAAAATTTGGCAGTGTTGAAAGATTCATCTGGAACTATTATTGGAGAAGTTGATGAATCTGGAGAGTTAGTGACGAATGAGAATACAGAAAATTATGAGGTTAAGTTATTCGTTGGAGATAAATTTCTTCCTTTACGACAATCATTGGTGAATACAATAACCGGAGAGGTTGTTGCAACTCTTGTGCTGAAATCAAAAAGTACATATAGTGTAAAAATAATAAAAACATTTAATAGTTTTTTTGATAGTAATAATATGAAAGAGTATAATAACTCTGTATTTGTTGCTGATAATAATATTGCTGATAATTTTGTATTTGGGTCTATGCCACTTGATGCATCTGACAACGCAGGGGGCGGGGTTATATTTGCTAAAAATGAGAAAAAACCAATGGTTATGATTTATGCAGATGGAAATATTAGATTTTTTGATGAATATAAAGACGTATTATCTATTCGTCAAAATAATATAACTTTTATTCCTATAGAAGGAGAAGAAGAAGTTACGAAAGTTTTAATAGAAATTTTGCATTCTAATACTAAAATTTTTGAAGTATTGCTTGATATAGAAAAAACACAAGTTAATATAGATTTTGATACGGTAACTAGTCATGCGGTTTTAGCACATGAAAATAGTAATAATAACGGTTATACTTTTTTGAATACCGCTAAATTTATAGCAGCGGTAGATAATTTAATTCCAAATTCAAATAATACTTCAAATGAAAATATAAAATTATTTCCATTTACGGATATTTCAGAAGAAAAAAATAAAGAAATATATAAGTCTGTAAAAAATCTGTACGAAAAAAATATGATTTCTGGGTATGAAAATAATGAATTTAAACCGAATAAAAAAATTACTCGAGCTGAATTTGTACATGAAGCTTTAGCGGTTACAAAGTGTTTAGATTGTATTAATCCTTCAGAATTTGAAATAAATAAATATTACAAACCGTTTGCATTTTTGGATATAACTCCAAAAATTTGGTATGATTTTTGTATTTCAAAAGCAAAAGAAATTTCTATGATTAAAGGGTATAAAAATGGAGAATTTAGACCAGATCAAAATATTACAAGAGCTGAAGCTGTTGCAATATTGTTGCGACAAGCTAAAATTCCATTAGAGCAAACATTGAATACTGATATTACTGCTAGTATCGGTGATTTAGATCCTTCTCAGTGGTTTTATAAAGAGATGATTACCGGAATAAATTTGGGTTTAATAAAACCTGCTATAGGATTTGCATTTCCTAATCAACAAATTACAAGAGGGGAGTTTGCGATTATGTCAGATAAAATTTTTGTATTGCGAGATTGTAGAGAGGTTGATAGTGATAATGATGGAGTATTCGATTTTTGGGAGGAATATTATGGTTCAGATATATTTGATGCAAATAGTGTTCCAGATAATATTGATAACTTATCAAACCCTAGAGATGAATTATTATCGCCTATTCCAAATAGTTCTAATGATAATCATAGTAGTAATAATAAGAATAATAATATTGATGAAAATAGAGATGAAGATAGAGATGAAGATAACGACGGTATTGCTGATTATAAGGATGTAGATTTTTCTATATTTACAGAGGATGTGAATACTAATGGTATTTCTGATCGATTCGAAGAAAGCATGGGGTATGGAAATTTAGATATAAATAATAATGGAATTATTGATTATTATGATTATTCATTGCTTGATTTATCTACAACGAATACGACGGATACAACAACGAGTACGACGAATACAACAACGAGTACGACGAATACAACAACGAGTACGATGGATACAACAAGTCCGGTAGATGTGAAAATTTTTACAGATATCAATAATAATAACATTATTGACCAAAGAGAAATTGTATATAATCAGGAGAGAGGTAAGTCTGGCAATTATAATAATAGTGCTAATATTGTGCCTGATTTTACCACAGACTTATGTCCATTGGTTCCGGAGGATTATGATGGAATAGATGATGATGATGGATGTCCTGAATTAGAAAATGATGAAAATGTATTTGAAATGGATATTTCAACTTTATTTGTAAATAATTCAGAAGAATGTAGTTTTATTGATTATGCAGATGAATTCAAAGCAGGAGATAAAGTTAAAGCTGTAATTTTATCTTCAGATGAAATATATTTATACAAACAGAGTAAGATTACAGAAGTTACAAAATAGCGTAATTATGATTATTAAATATTCTAGAATAGAAGCGAACAAGGTAGTAAAATTATAAAGCTTTACAATATAATATATTACCACCTGTGTTCATGAGTACGTTTACGTTA
>DQTD01000099.1 GCA_016839105.1 Candidatus Altimarinota bacterium | reverse complement strand
TTCTAACAATTCTTCTTTTTCAACTTCTAAGGGTGCTTCAATATTTTCAGCATGCTTTAAATCCTCTATAGATTTTTTAGGATTTAATTCTTTTACAATATCTTTAAAACTTTTTTCTGGATTATCCATTTTCTTTTTTAATAAAAAGAGAAACGGTAATAATAATAAAATTACAAGAATTATAACCCACCATGAAAACGATGACTTTGAATTTGAATTCGAATTCGAATTTATTGGAATAGTCGGCGAATTTTTTATAACAGGCTCAATTTTTTTCCACCCATCTGTTTGCCCCGATTCTGGATTTTTTTCTGGATTATCATCTATATTTTTTAAATCATCTGAATTTACAACATCATTTTCTGTATGACCTGAATTTTTCTGTTCCTCTATTTTTTTATTATTTTCACGAATAACAGAGCCTCCATGTTGAGATTCCTCAAAATTATTTGTCAATTCTTCAATAATTACAAGATCTGAATAAACTCCTGTTCTCCCAATAGAATCAGTAACTGTTAAGGTAACTGTATAATTTCCCTCGAATTCATACACATGTTCAACATTTGGACCTTGAGCCTTGAAATCATCTCCAAAATTCCACGAATATGATAAATCCGTGTTTGCTAAATTTTCATCTGCACGACTTTGAGACGATAGAAATGATGCTTTATTTCCATTTGTTTGCGGATAAAAATATGCAAAAGGAGGTTCCGTTTTTAACTGTCCTTCTGATTTATTTAAAACTTGTATTGTTTTTCGCTGTATGACGGGAGATTCCCCTACCTCTTTTAAAAAAAATGATACATTATAAATACCCTCTTTTGCATATAAATATTCTACTTTTTTCACATCTGAATCTTTAATTTCAAAAATCCCATCACCATTAAAATCCCATGAAACTGTTGAATTTTTTGGATAATTAAAAATATTAAAAGTAACCGTTTCTCCTTCTGAAATCTTTGTTCTAGAGCTAAACAACAATGGTTCGAGAGAAACTCCTTTATTATTAGAATTTGAATATGATGAAATATTTTTAACAGTATATTCTTTTCTTTTTTCATCATACTCACCCACAACTGTTACAGAAAATGATTGCGTTTTTTTATCTTTGTCAATTTTTATAGGATATGACACTCCAGTATCTGCAGAATCGGTACCCTTGTTATCAAAATCATTTTTAGAATCCCCATCTCCATCACTATCCACCTCTAAATTTTCATCTATTTTATATTGTTTTATTTTACCCGAAGATTGTCCCGCAAATATAAATATTGAATTTTCACGTTGCGATAACTCTATAATACCGTTTTCTTTCTGCTTCGGAAGAGTTGTAACTTTTAAATTTAAAGGTTTTACTACGAGATTCTCACTATTTTCATCAAAAACTATAGTCACAGATGCTTTTTGCTCATTTCCATTCTCATCTCTTACTGTTAAAATTGCACGAGATGGAATTCCTGTATTGATATATAATCTTTTAAAATATGTTCCAGAAATATATGATGCATCATTTTTATTATCAATATCATTATCAGATTCACCGTCATTGTCACTGTCCACAAAAATATCGGATTCTAATTCATAATTTTTTATATTTCCTGTAGAATCTGAAAATGCAAAAAGTACTTCTGCTTTTTCACCAGACAATGTAATAACTCCATCTTTTATCTCAGGAATTGTTGTTAATTTAGCAGATAATTTTGAAAATGATGGAATTTTTTCAGATACCGTAATTTCAATTAATGAACTTTTTAAATCTCCACGTTTTGACATTACATTAAGTCGCACAAGATAATTTCCTCCCTCTTTAAAGGCATATTTAAATGTGCTCTTTTTAAGAGTATCTATAATACTTCCTTCTTGCGAAATAACCCATGTAACCTCTGAATTAGCATCGTTATTATCTATATTTAAAGTTAATGTTTCATTAATTTTAACATATACATGACTCGATGCATACGTCAGAGACAAAAATGAAAATAAGCTTACAAAACAAATAAAAAGAATACGTGTAATTTTTCGATATGTAGATAAATATGTCATATTATTCTTGGATAATAAATTGTAATTGCTCTCTTAATGGGCCAGGTAGTGTATCTTTTGCTTCCACTTGTAAAGTAATCACACCTAACTCAGTTGGAACAAATGTAAAAATTGCACGACCATCTATACTTTTCGTATTTTTTGAGAAAAAAGTCCCCCTCCCTTCTACCACTTTAATAGAAACATCTCCAGAATATAAACTTCCATCAATATTTTGAATAAATGCAAAAATATCTATTTCCTCTCCTTCTTTTAATAATGCCTCGCCTCCATATAAATTAAGATACGATGACGGAGAACTCGCATTAATAATTAAACTACTATTTATATTATTTGAAAAAAGGCCTAAAGGTTTCCACTTTGACAAATTATAATTACTTGACGCTTGTTGAACTCTTGCTATTGATTCTTTTAATTTCAATAATAATATTGGATTATTAGGATCTTTACTTAAATCCAAATATGATTTTTTCACATCCTGTACATTTTCATATAAATAATCAGATTCTACAACTTCTCCATCTAATGAATGAATTAAATTAGATATTTCCTCTAACTCTAAAACAGAAACAGTATTTCCTTCTTCTAGAGCTATATCAATATCGGTCTGTACTTTATCGATTTTTTCAGACGATAATTCTGAGATTAATGGCTTTAAACTCGTGTTATTCTCAATAGCATCGTCATTAATATTTATAATTACTCCCGACAATTTATTGAAATTAACCTTACGAGAAATAGTATCTTCAGCCCCTTGAGCATCTTTTATTTGTAACAAAATTTCTGATTTCATTTGTCCTCGTGGATATAAATGAGTAAAAACAGCTTTTGTATAATCTACATCATTCGCAGGATTTCCATCTCCATCTGAATCATTATTAATATCAATATCCCAAATATATTCTATCGCATTTCCTGAAATACTTTGATCATAAATTGATTCTTCTGCATTAAATAATATTTCTTCGGGAAGTACTCCTGATTTTTGTATTCCAAATTTTGCCAATGGTAATTTTGAAATTTTTTCAACCTCAATCTCAACTAATTTACTTATTACTAATCCTTGATATAACACTTTTACACGAATAGTTTTTGCTCCTGCAATATGATATTTATGTGAAACTTTATTTACCTGAGTTGTTTTATCAAAAATATTATCATTATCAAAATCCCAAGTGTATTCTGCTAAATGAGCAATATCAACCCCTTCTTTTGTTTGTGCTAAAATAGTAAAAGTAACGGTATCTCCCAATAAAACCTTTGTAGAACTTGGTATAATTTTTACTTCAGGAAGTCTATTTTTATCGGTTTTAACAAAAACTGGAGCAATTTTTCCAAAATCATCTACGGTAAAAACTTCCATATCGTCATTATCAGTAACACTTCCAAAAAAGGAATATTCATTTACATCACCTTCTTTTCCATAAGAAGGAATTGTTAATGTTGTATATTTTGCCTGAGTGGTATGATATCCAATTTTTTCATGTTTTTCATCATTTTTTCTTTCTACCCACCATGAATATTTCATAATTTTTCCATCAAGATCTTTTGCATTCATCGAAAGCGAAACCGAGAGTGGTGATAAATTTGTTTTTGATTTTTGTGCTTCAAATTTTATAATTTCGGGAGATGTATTCTTTACATAAATATAAACTTTTTCTTCTGAAGACTTTTGCGATGATCTTTCATCCATAACCCAAAGTATAATTTCTTCACATTTTCCAGGTTCTGAAATTTTTTTAAATTTCCATAAAACTTTTTTATCTAATTCATTGGCATTTAGAGGAAATTTCCAGTTATATTTAAGTGAAGAACTTTTTCCGTCTTTATTAACAGATTCTTCTGCCGAAAATTCTATTTTTTGAGAACGAAATATTTCTATTCCATCTTTTCCACTTCCACAGACATTCTCGTCTAACTCTCTCCGTTTTCCATCTACAAACAGTGATATAGCTGCAGTTGGTGTATCGACCAATCCAATGAATATACTCTTTTTTACTGTTATTTTTTTTTCATTTTCATCAGTTGCAGAAACAGTAACCATATACCTTCCCGATTTTGCATATGCATGTGTTACTGCCGTTTCTGATGTTATTACTTTTTTTGAACCATCTCCAAAGTTCCATTCAAATGCTTTTCCTTCATTTGATACCACCGTAAATTCAATTTCTTCATTCATTGGATTTACAAGAGATTTTGTCTCTAATTGTAGAGATAAAATAGATTTTATATTAACTTTTTTTGTTATTTTTTCTGTTTTTCCAAATGCATTTTCTACTTTTAGTATAATAGTATATTCTTTTGCCTCTTCAAAAATATGTTCAATTTGAGGATTTTCTAAATTTGTTTTTTCAAATATACCATCTCCATCAAAATCCCATGAATATTTCAACTTACTTTCAGAAGGGTCACTACTCTTTTTAGCATCAAATAATCGTTGTGCAGGATTAGCCTTCAGTGTATTTTTTATTGAAAATTTAGGTTTTGGATTTTCAGCTATCACCATAAAAGATTTAGACGAAGTCGATATTCTCCCTTCCGCATCTGTAACCGTAAGTTTTACAAAATATTCATTTGGAGTGTCAAACGAATATTCACAATCTTGAGACTGAAATTCTGCTATTAACTCTCCATTCGAATTTAATATTTTCCAATCATATTCTTGAATAAATCCACCAGAACTTACAGATTTCCCTCCCTTAAATATAGCAATTTCACCCAATTCATATTCAGGTTTTTCCAATTTAAAATATGAAACTATTTTTTTAATCTCCACTTGCACCTCTTTTGATTTTGTTCTTTCGCCTAAATTATCCTCAACTATTAAAGATACTTTATGTTTTCCTTCTTTTGGAAAACTATATAATACTGATTTTCCAGCATTTTCTTCTTTTTTTACTCCGCTAAAATTCCAAATATATTTTGTAATAACTCTCCCTATTTTAGGTTTCGTAAAAGATGGATTAAAAATAATTCCTTCATTATTTTGCTCTTGGGTAAATTCAATTGTTTCATTCATTGTTTTTCCTCCAATCATAAACAAAGACTCCGTTTCTGGCTCACCAACCGTTATAGCCTTTCTTGCTAAACCTGCAATAACATTTTTTGCAGCAGCATTAACACGCAATGAAAATATATATCTCCCTGGGATATTAATAGTAAAGGTCCTTGTAATCCCATTTCCAATATTTTGCTTAATTCCATCTGGTCCAACTACAGACCAATGATAACTGTCATTATTTAATAAAGAAGGAGAACCATCTTTTACAACTGTTTTTTCTGCAGAAAGAGTAATAGTTGTTGGTGCATATGCACGAGACGAACTAATAATAATTACAGGTTTAATTTCAATAAGTGTATTTTTTATTGCTTTTATTTCTTTTACACTATTTTCTATTTTTTTTAAAGATGAACTATCCGATGGGTCTATATCTAATTCATTTAATAAATTTTGTAAAATATTTATTTTTTTTAACAGTTCGATATTATTTCCTGCGGTTTGTCTTAAATCTTCTATAATACTTTCCAATTTTTTAATATCAACATTTTCTTTTAAATGCACTTCATTTAAAATTTTCTCGAGTTCTGATGAAGTATCAAACACACCCGATTCCTTTCTGTCTTGTAAAATTACTAACTCTTTTTTCAATGCAGTTAACTCTTCAGTATTTGTATTATTTGCTCCACCTAACACATTATTTTTATCTAATAATGCAATTTCTTCTTTAATTGTATTTATTTTATCATTTTCCAAAATATTGGCTTTTTCATTTTTTAATCCACCGATTGTTCCTTCAATAAAAGCTATTTCCTCATTATTTTTTCCATTTCTATTATCATTTTTTAGCTTATCAAATGTACCTTCTAACTCCTCTATTTTTCTATCAATAGTACCAATTCTTGCTGCAGCTTCTCTTGTTCCAATAGTACCATCTGCGTTACGAACACTTATTGTTCCATCTGCGTTACGAATACTTATAGTCCCATCCGCGTTACGAACACTTATAGTCCCATCCGCGTTACGAACACTTATAGTCCCATCCGCATTACGTGTTCCCGTCGTCCCTGACCCAGACTCTGTTCCATCTGTTCCTGATCCGTCCGTCGTTCCTTCACTTCCAGCATTTTCAATTGGATCTTTTTTCAATATAAATCCTATAGTATACACAATACTATACGATAAAATAATAATTACTATACCGATTATTGCATTAATAATCATATTTTTTGCATCATCTCTTTTGCTGCTATCTCCAAATGAAAAAATAATAATAATTCCTGCATAAATAACAATAATCGTTAATGCCAAACCCATATATAAAAGAATTTGATTAATCAATTTAATAACTCTTTTAGTTAAAGTTTCATCGTCTTTTGTTTGAATAGCATCTGGCAAATCGTCATTTTCTAAATAATTTAAACATGATTCTTTTCCTTCGCATGGATCCCTCGTAATATCAAAACCAGCGGCTTGTACCATATTTATAGATGGAACATTAAATACTGAAAACAACACTAAAGAAAATAAAACACTCGCTAATGCTAGTGTAAAAGATATATGTATTTTTTTTATTTCACCAATTATTTGTTCAAATATTTTCATTTTTTTTATAAATCAAAACTAATAAGAAATTGTATAATCATCCAAGAAAAAAGAATAATAATAATACCAATTGCAGCATTTATCATTGCCGTCTTCGCAATATCCACCTCTCCTCCAAAACTTGTTATATAGCGAAATCCTGCATATAAAAATGCAAAAAGTGCAACAACTCCTGCAAAAATTAACAAATATTTAATGACAAAAATTATTGTATCCATCAAGCTTCCCTCTTCTGCAATCCCCAAATTACTTCCTTCTATTTTTTCTTGTACTAATTTCGCCCCACCGGCAACCCCTTCTCCTTCAAAAATTGGTGAGGAATGACCAGATCCAAATAATTCTGCATGCAATGCTATTTTTGAAATATCTGCACCTGCGGTTACAAATAAAAATAAAGAAAATATAATACAAGAAACCACAAATTGTAATTCGGTTGTATTAAAAGTCTTTAAATAGTGCAACACCGTGCCGACTATATTATTTTGTATATTTGTTTTTATCATTATGTTAGTATTTTTTATAAAAATATCAGACCAGCTTATCATGTTTTATTTAAAGATTCAAGAAAATAATATATTAAATCTATAACTTTTGATAATGGGTTAGAAAATGTGTGTCACGAAGAAATACGAAAAGAATATTGTTATACATTTAATACATATTTTTGTGATCCA
>DQTD01000085.1 GCA_016839105.1 Candidatus Altimarinota bacterium | reverse complement strand
CAAAATTAGCCGAAACTACTCCTCCTACTACCAAAACTGCAACTCCTAATGGTACGGCTTTGTCTTTTACTTTCTCTCGGAAAGATTTGTGTGCTTTCTTTGTCATGTTTGTTTTTGGTTAAAAAACTGTATAGAAATTTTATATAAGATTTCTAAATATGAGTTTTATGACTTCTGTTAGAAATTGGTCAATTTTTAATCCAAGATATATAAAAAAAATTATATACCAAAAAATCTCCCTATCCCCATTGGGGATAAAATGCGTTGCGTTGCGTTGCTAATAATTCTATTTTGCATTTGTGTTTATTTGTTTAATCTGAAAACCAATTTTTTGGTTTTCAGATTATTGTAGCAAAAATATTTTGGTGTTACAAGATCATTTATTTACCTTACATCTCATTATTATTTTGATGAATTTTTAGATCCAACACATAACCTTATTTTATAAAAATATTAATGAAACAAAATAGTGTTAATAGGTATAATATTTCTCTCTTCTTTTAAGATTGTTACAATAATTTCGTCTTGCGAATCAATTTTTTCTAAAAACTCTTGAGTAGAAAGTACCGCAAAACGAATTTCGAAATCTACTAACATATATGCAGAAATAATACACTCAACATCTGATTTATTCACATTTCCAACAATTAAAATATCAATAACACTTTCATTTTTTAAAAGATTCACAAATTGCCCACTCAACAATAAATAGTCGATATTTCCTCCTGCTCTATAAATTTTTTCTGCAATATCTAAGGCCGGAAGAGATGCTTTTTCAAAAAGAGAGGAAAGTTCTGCATAAAAAAAATATGAGGAATTAAGCTTAAAATATTTTTTATTTTTAAAATTTTTAGAAATTACCACCCCTGAGTTTTGTAATTTTTCAAGCTCTCTTCGCACAGCATTTATGTGCTCCCCTGTTTTTCGCACAATTTCTCGTACATAAAACATATTTTCTTTTTCAGCAAAAAATAAAGCCAAAACAGATATTCTGGCTTTAGATGTAAACAAAGGTTTCAATAATGTAAAAAGCATACAATATAGAATTAAATACTAATCGTTTTTTCTCGTATAATTTTTTTATAAAAATCTCTATTTTCAATTATACAATTTGAACAAATAAGAGAATTTGAAACGTCTACATTTTTTAATATGCAATTATCCATAATTATAGAATTTGTAATTTTAACATTTTCTAAATGTACATTTTCTCCAATAATACAAAAATTATTTTTTTCATCATCGCTTTCTATAAAATTTTTAGATATTTCATCGAGCTGTGCAGTTTTTGAAATTATTTTTTGTGTATCATAATCTTTATTTAAATTATTCTGTAAAAAATATTTATTCGCAGACATAAATGCAGAAAAACTTCCAATATCATACCATTCTTCATCAAATGAAAAATATTCAACCGAAATATTTTTCCCCATACAAAACTCAAAAATTCCACCTAAATCATCTGCATGATCTTTTGAATATGTAAGAATATGCTCTAGCGTATTATTTGGAAAAAAATATGCACCTGTAGAAACAAGAGTCGATGATGGATTTTCAGGCTTTTCTTCAAATTCTAAAACCTCTGTTTCATTTTTTGGCACAACTACTCCAAATTTTTTTGCTTCGTTTTTATCTTCAATATCAAAAGCGGCAAGAAGTGGATTATTATTTGCACGAGAAAGAAAATCTGTAAAACTGAATCCGAAATAATTATCCCCAGCTAAAAGCAATAAATCGTCACCATTTTTCAAAATATTTCGCTGTTCAATACACAATGCAGTTGCAGCTAAAGCACCTTTTTTTTCTGTTTCGCCAGAACTATCTTCAATAAAAATATTAATTTTACCACCCCTATCCGAAAAATATTTTTGCTTCCACTGCTCAAAATCATCTGAAAATACCTGATTTGTTGATATTGTAATTTGAATATACTCGGGTAAAGACTCTACAATATAGGAAATAAGTGGTTTTCCTGCGACTTCAATCAATGGTTTTGCCGTATTTTCAGTTAATGGCCAAAGACGTGTAGCAAACCCTCCTGCTAAAATAATTGCATGCATATTCTATGAATTAAAAATATCTTTTACATCTTGTGCACTGCTGGCATGCATCAATTTTCCTCTTAACTCTCGACTCCCTGCAAATTCTCTCATATACCATGCTAAATGTTTTCTCATAATAAAAAACTGCCGATGTGGCAAAATTTCTTCAAAAAACTCACAATGTTTCAACGCCGCATCTTTTCGCATCTTTTCTGTAATTTCAATATTTTCTTCCTTTTTATTAAAAATCCAAGGATTTCCAAATGTTGCTCGCCCAATTAAAACACCATCAATCTCATATTTTTTTACATATTCTTGAGCCTGTGTTTGAGACTGAATATCTCCATTTCCCAAAATAATAGTGTCTGGAGAGAGTTTTTTTATAATTTTACCAGCCCGTTCAATAGCATTCCAATCTGCTAATCCTAAATATTTTTGCCGTAATGTTCTTCCATGCAACATTATTGCATCAACCGTTACCCCTTCTGTTTCCAAAATTTGTGTCACCCAATCTTCCACACTTTCTTCATCATACCCAATTCGTGTTTTTACCGATAAAGGAATATAATTTTTATTTTTTCTATTCTCATCACATCGCAATTTCATATGCGGATACTTCACATACATTTCTTCTATCGCTGTTATTATTTTTGGTCGTAATTCAGCCTCCTCCATACTCTTTCCATTCGTAAAATCATCAAGAGCCTTTCTCGTACTTTTAATAGTTTCTTGTGCATGCTTTGGATCTTTTATTAAACCCGACCCTGCACCTCTCAATGCTACTTTTTTTGCAGGACACCCCATATTTATATCAACACCATCAAATCCTAAAAAACATGCAATAAATGCAACTTTATAAAAACTTTCTAATTCTATTCCATAAATTTGAGCAATAATAGGCGTTTCATTTTCAAAATAAATAAAATCATCCAACATTTGTGTTGCACCTCTTGCTAACCCTTCAACATTTACAAATTCCGTTACAGTAATATCTGGTCGAGCAATATATTGTGCCATTTGACGCATTGGTGCATCTGTTACACCGTCCATTGGTGATAATCCAATAATTGGCTTTGGGAGTGTTTTCCAAAAATTAACATTCATGAAGAGATTTATAATCGTGCAAACTTATAATGTTTATTATATTTTTATAGTATCTAAAATTCCCACACAATTACACTATTATTTTCGTACATTCCCCTCAAACAAATGTTTTACAAAATATTTCCATGAGTCTTTTACATGTTGTCGTAATACCCAGCTTTTAAATAATTGTATAAATCCGCCACCAGAACACCGAATTCCATCTGCATAAACCTCTGCTTCAGGGAAAAATTGAACACAATATCCTCGCTTCCATGTGTCGAAACAAATTTCGCTATCTGCCATAAACAAAAAATAATTTTCGTTAAAACCTCCAATATCATTCCACAATTTTTTTCGTATACAAATAAACGAAGATTGCAACCAATCTACATTTTGAATATACGCTTTATTCATTTTTTGCATTTCATCTTTTTCTACTGCTTGCTTTATAAACGGTAAATATCGTAACCACAAACGTCTAAATATTTGAGTAAATAAATTTGGAAATTGTCGCACACTCATTGCATATTCTCCATTTTTATGCACTTGTCGTGGTCCAATAATTCCAACGTTTTCATTGTTTTCTAAATATGTAATCATTTTTTGAAATACATTTTTATTTTTTGTTTCTATATCTGGATTTATTACAAATAAATAATCCAATGTATTACACAATTTTTCTAAATTTTTTACACCTCTATTATTTCCTTTTGTATATCCAATATTTTTTTCTGTAATATCTAAAATTACAGTATGTCGAGTTTTACTCTTCATAAAAACCTCTAATTCTGATTGTAAAATTTCTGCATTTTTTTTATTACATGAATTATCTACAACAGAAATATGCAATGTAATATTTTCTGATATATTTTGATTAAGAATACTTTGTACATTTTGTATTACTTTTTTTGCCTTTAGAAAGTCTAAAATTATAATTCCTATATTCATCATTATTTCTATAAAATATTTATTTTTTACAAAATTTTAAAATTTGTATGGCTGATATTTTTTTCACAGCGTGCATATTTTTTTTCTTTTCCAATAAATTTCCAGAAAAAATGAGTCTAAAAAACTTTACATATTGAAGCAACACTTTTGGCTCTGTTAATAACAAAAACCCTGTTACTCGAAATATATACCAGAAAATTTTAAATTTTACAGAAAAAGGAAAATTATTTCTATATACATTTTTATACAATAAAATTAAATGCCCAAAAAATGACGATTCTTTTACCCATAGTGGCTTTTTATTTCCAGAATTACATATTTGTCTCTCATGAAATGCAATTGCAGACGAAACGAAGCATGTTTTTTCTCCAGCCCATTGTAAACGATAGGCTAAATCAATATCATTTTTATAGTGTAAATTTTCATCAAAAAAATCTATTTTTTCTAAGGCTGATTTTCGTGCTAGAAATAATGCTCCAGACCCACCAAAGATTTCTTTATTATTATCATATTGTCCTATGTCTTTTTCTGCTTGTCCAATATCAAAAAAATGATGATTTTCAAAGAGTCCTATTCCACAAGAATCTATAAAATTTGTTTTTCCAAAATTTTTATTTTTATCTCTAGAATTTTCAAAATCCCATCGTTTTAATTTTGGAACCGCAACTGAATATTCTAAATTTTTATTTAAATTTTCGACTAATTTTTCAATGCAATCTTTTTCATACAACATATCATTACTTGCACATAAATACGCATCAGAATTTTCTGACATTTCAGAAAACAAAAAATTTTGCCCACAAGAATGCCATAAATTTTTTCCAGAAAATATTTTTACTCGTGAATCTTTTAGTATTTCAGGATAATTTTTTTTCAAAAATTCTAACGCTTCAAAACCATTTTCATCTTGATCTCTTAATAATAATTCAAAATTTTCATGAGTTTGCTTTAATAGAGATTGCAAACACTTTTGCAAATATTTAGTATTTTTGTACAAAATTATCCCAATGGTTATTTTTACTATTTTGTTCTTACACATATTACAATTTTTACTGTGCTTCTAAAGCCATTGCTCTTGCCAATTTACTTGCATAAAATAAACTTTCGTGAGTTCCTGCATCGTTCCAGCCTTTTTCTAAAAAAGATGCTGTCATCTGAGAATCATCAATATACATTTGATTTACATCTGTAATTTCATATTCGCCCCTATTCGAAACCTCCACAATTTCTAATTTCTTAAAAACTGATGAATCATACACATATAATCCAGTTACTGCGAAATTTGTCTCTGGCGTGTGTGGTTTTTCAACAATCGTAATAACTTCATTTTTTTCATTTAGCGTTGCAACACCAAATCTATCTGCGTATTCCACTTCTTGCAAAAAAATATGTGCACCATTTGTAAAATTTTGAATTATTGTTTTAAAATTTTCTTCATAAATATTATCACCCAAAATGACTGCAAAATTTTCATTTCCTACAAAATTTTCTGCTAATTTTAATGCATCTGCAATTCCTGCCGTTCCCTCTTGAACTCGAAATGTAATATGTACTCCTAATTCATCTCCAGATCCTAAAAGTTTCATAAAATCTCCCGCACTTTCAGTTCCTGTAATAATTAAAAGTTCGGTAACTCCCGATTTTTTTAATGTATCTATTGGATAGTAAATCATTGGTTTATTATAAACCGGCAACAAATGTTTATTTGTTACTTTTGTCATTGGAGCAAGACGAGATCCAGTTCCTCCTGCTAAAATTACACCTTTTTTAATCACGAATTATTTAAAAGTTTTTTTTCTAAAGAAATAGCTGCCTGCAAACAGTCTTGAGCTCGTTCATTTGTACTATCAATTTCTAAAACCTGTTCAAATAAATTAATAGCTTTATCAAAAATTTGCTCCTGCAGTAAACACACCCCTAAATCACATAAAATCAAAGGATCATCAGATCGTAAATTTAATGCTCGTTCCAATGTAACTAAACCTTTTAACTTACTTTTCGTATGAAAAGTTGCCCATCCTAAACATCGTAAAATTTCTGGATTATTTGGAGATAATTCATTTGCGATCTGTAAATATCCCAATGCTAAGTCATTCAAACTATCTGTTAAGTAAATAAATCCTAGTGCATAATTTGCAATATAACTTTTCTCGTGTTGAGATAATACAAAGTTTGCAACTTTTTCCGCTTCTACAAAATCTTGAAGAGATAATAAATTATCAACAACTTCTTCTGCCGCTTCTATACAACTCGGATCTTGCATTAAAATTGACCGTGCAATTCTTAATGCTTTTTCATGATTTCCTAAAACTTTTGCATGTTCACTTTTTTCAAGTTTATTTGCAATGAGACTTGATAATTTTTTTTTATTTTCAACTTTCCGATTTTGTAAGTTATTATTTCGCATTATTGTTGTGAAATTATTTTAATTTGTATATTTTTTACCTTATATACTTTTCTTTGCACAAAGTGCATCAACGCATTCTATATTAATTTTATCAAAAACTCAAGATAAACTCTAGAAATTTTAATTTAATAGCTTGAATTTTATTCTAATATGTTTTCATGTTTTTCAATCGTGCTTGTAATGCAAATTTTTTTAGAAGAACGGTTGTCGAAAATAAACAATATTTTTCTAATTTTTCGTGAACATCTATTGTTGAGAAATCTTCAGAATGTAATAATAAATTTCTAATTTTTGTACCACTAATATCTACTCTTTTTTGAATTTGTACTGTTTTTTTGTGCGCAAAACTATTGTTCCATAATTGTAAAACAAGAGGAGAACCCGAATATAAAATATCTATTTCTGGCAAATATTGCTGAACATGCTGTGGCCACAATACATAATGATTAATATTACGAATTGGTACAATATGAAATGTGATATTTGTAGTATTCATACATTTATTTTTATTTTTATTTTTATTTTTTTCTAAAAATTTTTCTAAAATTTCTGAACATGCTTCACCTATAATCTCAAACCGTTCGCCACTTGTAAGCGGATTACTTTCTGTAAAATTTGTTTCAGCACTTCCAATTCCTATAAAAATATTATTTTTATCAGAAGGGTTTATACTTTCTAAAATTTGCACAATTGCATCCGCATGACCTTTATGAAAAGGCTGAAACCTACCAATGTATAAAATATTTTTTTTGATACGTATAGTTTTATGAAAATATAATCTATTTTGTTAAAATTTCTCCTTTTGTTCTTCCAATCATTATAGTGTGTTCAAATTGTCCAGAAAGTGTTCCATCTGCCGAACGAATTCCCCACCCATCATCATCAGTTGTAATATCTCCAGATCCCATATTTGCAATCGGCTCGATAGCAATAGTCATTCCTTCTCTCAAAACTTCTCCTGTTCCAAAATTTCCATAGTTATAAATATGTGGATCTTCATGAACTTCTGTTCCAATTCCGTGTCCTCCTAAATCTTCTACTATTCCATATCCCCCTTTTCCCTCAACAATTCCTTCAATTACCGCTCCAATATCACCAACCCGAACTCCGTCTTTACAAATATGTATAGCTTCGGCTAATGCTTCTTCTATTGTTGCAAGAAATTTTTTTGTTTTCTTTGGCGCCTTTCCTCCAATAATAAAACTATACGCAGAATCAGTCATAAATCCATCAAGCTCTACCCCAAAATCTACAGTAAATATATCCTGATTTTTTAAAGGAGTATCATCGGGAATTCCATGAACTGCCATATCATTTATACTCGAACAAAATGCTCCTGGAAAATCGTATAACCCAAAAAAGGCTGGTTTTACATTATATGTTTGACATAACCCATGTGCCATTTTATCTAACTCTTTTGGAGTAACTCCTTCATGTGCATTTGCACCAATTTCATGTAAAATTTTGTATAAAATTCGTCCACCTTTTTTCATTATTTTAATTTCCTCTGGTGTTTTTACGGTTGTAAATTTCTTTTTTGACATAGTTTTTTAATTATTTTTTCTTTTTCAACTTAATATTTTTTCAATATTTTTTGCAATTGTGTTTATCTCTCCTTTTCCATTTACTTCTGTAATAATTCCCGCAGAAATATATTCTTGAATAACCGGCAGAGTTTCTGCAGCATAATTATCTAACCGTCTTCTAATTACTTCTTCTGTGTCATCTTTTCGACCTCGTTCTAGCATTCTTGAAATAGCTTCTGGTTCGTCTAATGTTAAAAAAATTCCTTGAAGAGTTCTTCCATGTTTTTCTAAGAGTGTATCAAATGTTATTTTTTGTTCCATCATTCGAGGAATTCCATCAAATAATATTCGTTTTCCTTCATTTTTTTCAAGAAAATCTTCAACAATATTCATTACAATTTCATTTGTAACTAAATCTCCTCTATCCATAATATCTTTAACCATTCGACCTAAATCAGAATTTTCTGCTCTAATTTTTCGTAATGCTCCACCTGTTTCAAATATTTCTAAATTTAATTTTTTAGCAATAATTTCTCCCTGAGTTCCTTTTCCAGCTCCTTGCATTCCAAATATAAGGATATCGTTTACAGTAGACATGTTTTTATAAGTAAGTTTTGCATATATATTTTTATCTATTGTAATAATACCAAAAAATAAGTAAAAATAAAAAACAAAAAAAAACTCCACCAGCTTTTTATTCTGATAAAGTTATTTACGGTATTTACATCTCTTTTTACTTTTCCTATATCTTTCAAAAACACCTTGTAGATCAGCTTCCGCCGGTGAAATAAGTTTGAGATAAATAATAACGGCGGAAATCAAGGAATAACAATTTTTTCCCATTTGAGAAAAAGTTTCTTCTTTTATTTGTAATAAATCCCCCAAGGTAATCTAAAATAAGATCTATACCTCTATCAATAGTTCCTAATCCTAGTATATCTTTTATTGACAGAGGTGATTCTTTAAAAAGCCAAATATTTTTATATTCTCTTGCAACCGTTGGCTCATTTTCAAAACAAAGTTTTGCAAAGTCTTCAAATAAAACACCTGAAATTCTTCCCGAAGGATCAATATCTAAAAATTTAGTAAAAAGTTGTTTCCAATTTTTACAAAAAAAAGAGCGTATTACACGCTCTTTCACAAATCTACACCAACTCCCTTTCTCTTACCTCACTAAACTTATATTTTTGTTCTAATACAGAACCAATTTCTAAAATTTCTATTTCATTAAATGCTTTTCCTAAGATTTGAATTCCTGCTGGTAAATCATTAACCTTTTCTGTTGGAATAGATAACCCACAAATTCCTGCAAGATTTGCAGTAACCGTAAAAATATCAGCTAAATACATCGCCAACGGATCAGAAGTTTTTTCCCCCACATTAAACGCAGAAAATGGTGTTACTGGTGCAATAATTGCATCAACCTCTGTAAATGCTTTTTCATATTCTTGTTTTATCAAGGTTCGTACTTTTGCAGCCTTTATATAATACGCATCAAAATAACCTGCAGAAAGAGTATATGTTCCCATCATAATTGCTCTTTTAACTTCTTCTCCTAAAAATTCACTTCGAGTTTTTGTATATTGATCTGCTAAATTTTTTACATTTGCTGTTTCCCCAAATCGAATTCCATCATATCGAGCAAGATTGGTAGAAGCTTCTGCTTTTACCAATAAATAATATGTTGGGATTGCATATTTTGTAAGCGGTAACGAAATTATTTTTATTTTCCCTCCTAACTCTTTAACTTTTGCTATAGTATCTTCAAACGATTTTTTCAAGTTAATATCAAAACCCTCTGCATCTGTGAATTCTTTAATCACTCCAATAGTTTTGCCAGATAAATCAGAAAGAGCATTTTCACCATTAATTTTATCTGAATAATTTTCAACAGAAATATCAAGTGTTGTTGAATCTTTTTTATCGTAACCAGCAATCACTTTTAAAACTTTTGCTACACAATCTACAGTGGGTGCAATTGGACCAATAGAATCAAAACTTGAAGCATATGAAATAATTCCAGACCGAGAAACTCGACCATACGAAACCTTTAATCCTGTAACTCCACAAAAGTTTGCAGGTTGTCGAATTGACCCTCCAGTATCCGTTCCAATAGAAAACAATCCTAAATGTTTTGCGACACTCGCTGCAGAACCTCCAGATGACCCTCCAGGTACTTTTGCTATATTCCAAGGATTTTTTGTTAATTTTAATGCAGAATTTTCACAACTTGACCCCTGAGTGAACTCATCTGTATTTACTTTTCCCAGTAAAATTGCTCCCGATTTTTCTAATAATTCGGTAACCGTTGCATCATAAGGTGATACATAATTTTCTAAAATTTTTGAACCTGCCGTATTTTTTAATCCTTTTTTGGAAATTACATCTTTTAACGAATATGGAATTCCTGCCAATGGTGCAGAAAAATCTCCTGACTCATCTAATTTTTTTGCAGATTCCCGTGCTAAATCAAAAGATGTTTCAAGATACGAGCCCAAAACATCATCAAATTTTTCAATCCTTTTTATAAACAAATTTGTAAGCTCTAATGCTGTAATTTCTTTATTTTTCAGCATTTTTTGTGCTGCAGCAATCGTTGTTGGAACAGATATTATTTTTGTCATATTAATATAATTATTTTAGTATAATGATTATTTACAAAATTACATCACAGGAGCAACCGCAACCTGTTTTTTTACTTTTACCTGATGCGAACATTCAATTAATTTTTCAGAATCAAAATTATTTATATCATCAAATCTTAACACATTTTTAAGCCCAGTAATTTGAGCAGTTGGCTCAACACCATCTGTATTAACCTCAGATAAGACCTCAAAAAAATCAAGAATACGGGTAAATTCTTTTTGATAATTTTCTATTTCCACCTCCGTTAAAGATAAACGAGAAAGCCCCGCCACTTTAATAATATCTTCTTTTAAAATCATGATATTTTATTTAAATAATTTTGCTATATCTATAGTATCTCAAATATTTTTATTCTGCTAGATATAAACTTTCAATATCTATATTTCCAAGAGCTTTTCGCATAGAATCAAACATATGAGGATTTTTTTCTTCTAACATTTTTAACCACTCTTTTGTTTCGTATCGAACATGTGGCATTTTTGCACCTGGCATAATCATACCTGGACACATTTCATCTCCTGCTGCAGGAATTTTATTTTCAATTCCTGTTTTTGCAATTAACGTTTCTCGCACATACGCCAATGGACGAATCATTATATCCCCATTTTCTGCTGTATATTTGGGTGGCATAGACCTCAAAACACCATTATACATCATACTCATAAATAGACTTTCTACGGCATCGTCCAAATGATGCCCCAATGCAATTTTGTTACACTTAAACGTTTTTGCTGCACCAGATAAATGCCCCCTACGCATTCTCGAAAAAAAACTACAAAACGACGAAGCTTCATTCATTTTCGTTTTTGCTAAATCAAACACTTCCGTTTCTATGAATTCATGTGGAATATCATATGCATCGAAGTGTGCTTTTTGTTCAGAAAAATCTTCTCCCATTCCATATAATATAGTTACAGCTTGAAATGTAAATTTTACAGGTGAATGTTTTTGCAAATGCTTTAAAATATGTGCCAACAAAGTTGAATCTTTTCCACCACTTAATCCAAGCAAAATATGATCACCCTCTTCAATCATATTAAATTTTTTGATTGCTTGTCCGACTTGTTTTAATATTTTTTGTGGGATTTTAATTTTTTCTAATACTTCCCCTGTATTTTCTATACTCATTTAGATTTTAATAAAAATTATTTACCTTCATTGTACACATGAATATCTCTTTGTGGATACGGAAATGATATTTTTTCAGCATCAAATTCTTTTTTAATAATTTCTAATAATTCAAATTTTACACTCCAATAATCTGAACTTTTTACCCAAACACGAAATGCAATATCAACAGAACTTGACCCTAACTCTGAAACAGCAATAAGTATCTCCTTTTTATTTACTATTTTTTCATGAATATTTGCAATATTTTGCAAAACAGATTTTGCTGTTTCAATATTATCCTCATACCCAATCCCTATAACTAAGTCTACTCGTCGCATTGCATGTGTCGAATAATTTATCATAGACGAAGATGAACATTCAGCATTTGGAATAATAATCATTTTATTATCTCCTGTTGTTAAAATTGTATTAAAAATTTGAATTTCTTCCACAGTTCCTGAATGCCCTGCCAATTCAACAAAATCTCCAACTTTAAAAGGACGAAATGCTAAAAGCATTGCTCCTCCTGCAAAATTTTGCAGAGTTCCTGAAAGTGCCATACCTATCGCCAAACCTGCAGCCCCTAAAATAGCAACAAATGAAGCGGTTGGAATTCCTAAATATGTCACCATCGATAACACCAGTAATACTTTTAAAATATTTCTAATAATACTTATTAAAAAGCCAGAAAGTGTTTTATCCAATTTCTTTTTTACGAATAATGTTTTCATAACAAAAACTAACTTTTCTATCACTTTAAAACCAATATATAAAGTTAATATAACAATAATAAGTTTTGTTCCTGCTACTACTACTATAGGTAAATATGACATAAAATCGATAGATGCAATAAAACTTGGATCTACTATTTTTGTAATTTCAGTAACTCCTAAATTATTTGCAACAACTGAAAATGTCTCTTCTTCCATAATTATTATATTAAAATAGTTTTTTGAAACAATAGTAACAAATAGAACCGAAATCTACAAAACATAGCCATGAACTGAAAGTTCTAAGATTAATTTGACCACTTTGATAAAATAAATTTGAAAGAATTTAACAATCGAAATATGTTCATACGAGAATATTTACCGAGAAATATAAACACAGCTGAGGTTTCTGATGAGTATATCCAAGAAGTTCAATATAAACTCAATAACCGTCCTATGAAATGTCTTGGATTTAAAAGTCCTAACGAAATGGTTTTTTATGAAAAATGTAATCGATTTCCGCCGGTGAAATACGTTTGAGATAAATAATAACGGTGAAAATCAAGGAATAACAATTTTTTTTTAACAAAGTGGTCAAATATAACCTTGAATGTTCACATACAAAATTACATAGATAAGAAATTATTTTTTATGATAAACTAAAATAAGAGCATTGTTTATAATATTAAAAATAAAAAAACACTCATGTCATTTTCAAAAGAATTATCAGAAGGAATCTGGGATTTTTTCCCAAAAATTAAAACCTTATCAGTATCAAAGAAAAAACGGTTTTTTTCAACATACGGACTTGCAAATATTTCTGCAAAGTCCTTCTTTGTTGCTGATTATTTACGACGACATGCACCTCATCATCTTTTTTATATTGTTGAAAAAAAAAGTGAAATAATCGAATATGCTCATTTATTTACCTCTTTTTTATTAAATGAATATTCAACATGTTATTTTGGATTTTCTTCTGTAGAAAAAGATATTCAGCGAGATAAGTTTTTATTGGCAAATAAAATAGCAAAAAAACAAAAAACTATATTTTTTCTTTCACGTGAACAAGCAATGGATTTATATCCACATGCTATAAGTTTAAGTCATAAAAAATTTGTTTTAAACACATCAGACTCGCTTACGCATTCTGTTTTATTTAAAAAACTTGAAACAGCCGGATATAAGCATTCGTATTCTCAACAATATTTAGAAGAAGGAGAGTTTATTAAAAAAGGAGAACAAATCATTATTTTTCCGCTTGGTGCAAAAAACGAAGTTGTTATAAACTTTGATTTTGAAGTTATTTCTAGAATAGATATTATAGATTCTGTTCAAAATATGAATATATTATCTGAAATAGAAAATATAGAAATTTTAGCTGTTGGAAACGAAGAAATAAATTCGGAATTATTAGACTTAATAACAGCAAAAGATTTATTATTTATAGAAGAATTTTCAGATTTAGACGAATATTTTCAAAAAAAATTATTACAAACTCCTGCAAAAATAATTGAAAGTTCTGTATTTCCTATTAATCAAGTAGAAAGTTTACATTTACGATTTTTGTCACTGTTAAAATTTTATAATATTCCTGATTTTTTAAACGATTTACGAGAAAAAATCAATACAGGCTGGAAAATAATTTTGGTAACAAAACGATTTGAAGAAATTAAAACAATTTTTGAAGAAGAAAATATTCCATTTTCGTCACATTTTGATTCCATTTCTCCTATTGCTTTAGTCGATGCTGAAAATGCAGAATTTGTCCCTCCCTCATTTCAAAATCAAGAAGAGAAAATTTTATTTTTAACAGATAGGGAAGTTTTTCAAATGAAAACACAGCAAAAACGATCTGAAAATAACCAAGATATGAATGATTTTCTTTCGAGCTTAAAAGCTGGAGATTTTGTAGTGCATGCAGATCACGGAATTGGAAAATTTTTAGGAATTGCTGAACAAGAAATTTCTGGAATTACACGAGAATATTTAGAAGTTGAATATTTAAAAAATGATAAACTTTTTGTTCCAATCGCTTATGCCGATAAAGTTTCCAGATATTTAACATCAGAAGACTCTCAACCAAAATTAACACGATTAGGCGGAAAAGAATGGAGTAAATCTCAATCGAAAGCAAAAAAAGAAACAGCCGAAATGGCAAAAGAATTACTAGAATTATATGCCAAACGAGAAAAAGCACATGCGTATCAATGTGATGAAGATTCTGAACAAATGAGTCAATTTGAAGCAGATTTTCAATATTCTCCAACTCCTGGACAATTAGCAGCTATTAGAGATATAAAAAAAGATTTAGAAGGGAAAAAACCAATGGATCGACTTGTATGTGGAGATGTTGGATTTGGAAAAACAGAAGTTGCAATGCGTGCTGCTTTTAAAGCAGTCGAAAACGGATTACAAGTAGCAGTAATTGCACCAATTACCATTTTAGTAGACCAGCATTATAAAAATTTCAAGTCTCGAATGGGTGATTTTGGAATTATAATAGAGGAAATTTCTCGATTTAAAAGTGTAAAAGAACAAAAAATTATTTTAGAAAAATCCAAAGCAGGAAAAATTGATATTTTAATTGGAACTCATAGATTGTTGTCTCCAGATGTAAAATTTCATAATTTAGGATTATTGATTGTTGATGAAGAACAAAAATTTGGGGTAAAGCAAAAAGAAAAAATTAAAAATATGAAAAAAGGAGTTCATATTTTAACAATGACCGCAACGCCTATTCCACGTACATTAAATTTGGCGTTACATAATTTACGAGATATTTCAACCATTACAACTCCACCACCGGGGCGACTTCCTATTCTAACTGAAGTTCGAAAATTTTCAGATACTTTGATAGTCGAAGTTATTAAAAAAGAATTAGAGAGAAAAGGACAGGTTTATTTTTTGCATAATAGAGTAGAAACAATAGAATCAATGGCAGATAAATTGCGCTTACTTATTCCATCTGCAAGTTTTGTGGTTGCTCATGGGCAATTAAATTCTCATGAATTAGAAGATAAAATTGAAAGCTTTAAATCTGGAAAATTCGATGTTTTAATTTCTTCAACAATTATTGAAAATGGTATAGATTTACCAAATGCAAATACTATGATTATAAATAATGCTGATAGATTTGGACTATCTCAGCTGTATCAACTTCGTGGAAGAATTGGGAGAAGTGGTCGGCAAGCATATGCCTATCTTTTATATAATCAGGATAAATTACCAATGGATTCAAAAAAACGATTGAGAGCAATTGTTGAGGCGTCAGAATTGGGGAGTGGGTTTCAATTATCAATGCGAGATTTGGAAATTCGTGGAGCAGGAGATGTTTTAGGGATTTCTCAAAGTGGAACAGTGAATTCTATTGGAGTGAATCATTTTTTAAAATTGTTAAATAAAGAAATTAAAATTTTAGAAAAACAATCAAAGTTTGATGCTACGGATAAGGGTAAAAAAATAAAATTAGAAGAAGTAGTAGAAGATGTACAAATAGAAATTCCGTTAAATGCATTTGTTCCAAGTTTCTTTATTCCCAGTACAAAAGAAAAAATTCTTATATATCAACGTTTTGCATCTATTGAAGGTATTGAAACTTTGCATGAATTATCGGAAGAGCTTTCTGAAGAATATGGGAGATTGCCAGTAGAAGTTCGAAATTTAGTGAAAATTTTAGAAATTAAAATTCTAGCAAAAAAAGCATTGGTAAAAGCAGTAAAATTTCAAGGAGATAATGTTGAGTTACATTTAGCAAAAAGTGTAACAGCAAAAGAAATTATGCAATTATTGGAAGAGCAACCAAATTGGACAATTTCTGGAAGTAGCTTAGTGTTACCACAAAAACAATTAGGTTTAGATTTTGTTGGTGTTATAGAAAAAGCTTTGGAGTTGTTAGTAAAAAAAACTTCATCAGAATAAGAGGAGAGAGTTTTTAATTATTTAAATGTTATCTATTTCCTAAAAAGCCGCTATTTATAGCGGTTTTTTGTTGTTTGAGTGCAACTGCTGCCTATGGTCGGTGGCAAGATGAATACGAAAATTCTAAAACAACAGCTTTGAGTTATACGCCACACTGCGGTAATGATCCTGCACATGTTTTATGTGTAATTAACTAGGTATAAAACAATGGTTAGAGTGAATCTCTAATAATTATTTTAGCTCAACACAATGTAAATATTCCACAATAGAACTTCCAGTATGGCTTCGGTTTTATCTGCTTTAAACTGACCATATTCGGGTATCCGCAATAGGACTAATGGTGATATGATGATTAATAACTCGAACTTGTGGTCTTCGACGAATCGTGGGGGAAGGGAATACTGTACGTTGTAGAGAGGATTAATTCTTTGCAAAAAAAGGGCAACCACAATGGTTGCCCCGACAGGGGGAAAATCACATTTAAAGTCTTTTCTATTTTTGATAGAAGAGACTTTTTTATGTATATGTCATTTTATAATGTTTATTCTTAAATTGAAGATCCTAATTTTAAAAAACAAAAATTAAATTACATCAACATTTCTAATTCAACAATATGTTCTTCTGTATCATCTAAAGAGGCTTGTTTTGGACCTGCAACACAAGAGAGAAGAACATCTTCATCTGTTTCAATATATTTATCTCCATCTAAGGTTTGGTCTACGTGTTCCGCTCCTTTAATAATTTTTGCACTACAGCTCATGCACGCTCCTGCATGACATGAAAAAGGAAGATCTACATCATTTTCAGCACATTCGTCTAAAAAATTCATCTCTCCTTCAATCAAATCATTGAACAATTCTTCACCATCACTATCTTTTACAATAAGTCTAATCATAAATTTTTATTAAATTAATTATATGCTACTCTTATTTTACAGAAATAGTTTTAAAATAAAAAGATGAAAAATGTGATTTTTGGAATTCAAGGAGATATTGGTTCTACAAACGAAAGAGCATGCAAATATTTTGCAAAAAAAATGGGAATAGCCGAGCAAAATTTAACAATAAAATATTTAATTAGCAGTACAAAAGTTTTACATGCAGTTATAAATAAAACAGTAGACTATGGAACATTTGCTGTTTTTTCTTCACGACAAGGAATTGTAGATGAAACAGAAAAAGCAATTGCAGAATTATCAAGAGCTGAACAAAATTCGTATAAAAAAATTAATGAAGTAAAATTACAGCTTGACCATGCTCTTTTACAAAAGAAAAAAGAGATTTTAAATAATAGACTACCATTAAAAATCTATTCTCATAGACAAGCACTTCTTGAACATAAAAAATATTTATTTGAACGATTTAAAAAATTTCCAAAAGTGTTACTTATCCCAGAAATTGATACGGCTCTTGCTGCAGAAAATTTATCGGAAAATAAATACCAAGAAAATTCGATAGTAATTGCTCCTATTATTTGTGAAAAATTATACAATTTACACGCACTCGAAAAAGATATGCCAACAAACAAAGGATACGAAACTACTTTTTATTTAATAGAGCAAAATTAACACATTCTCTTTTTCCAAAAATTCCTTGTCCAACACGGACAATAGTTGCTCCTTCTTGCAAAGCAATTGTATAATCGCCACTCATTCCCATTGATAATTCTATTATTGATGGGATTTTTGTTTGTAATGCTATTTGTAATTTTTTCATTTGTGCATAATATTCATTTTTTTTTTCATTGGATAAATCATTTTTTAAAATAGTAAATAATCCTGATATTTTTATATTATTTAAATTTTTAGCATTAATATATATAACAATTTCTGAAATAAAATTATCGAGTTTTTCTAGAGAAATTCCAGATTTATTTTTATCTTCTGAAATATTTATATTTAAAAATATTTCTAATTTTTTACCCATGTCTCCTGCAATTTTATTTATTCGTATGAGTAATTTTAAAGAATCTACTGTTTCTATACAGTCAAACATCTCTACTGCTTTCTTTACCTTATTTGACTGTAAAGTCCCAATAAAATGTTTTTTATGAGGAAATTGTTGCAAAACTTCCCACTTTTCTTCTGCTTCTTGAATTCTATTTTCTGCAATAATTATATTTTTATTACAATTCAACGCACTATTTAATACATCAAAATTAAAATGTGTTTTTGTTGCAATAGCAAGCTTTGTATATGGAAACAGAGAAATTTTATTTAAAATTAATTTTGTATTTTTTTCTATATTTTTTAAATAAATCATAAATCAAAGAGTAATGTAAAAAAATAGTACCACAAAACAAAAAGTATGATAGAATATTTTTGACGAAAACTTTTTAATATGTTTAAAAATGAAGCTTATACGAAATAAATCGGAAGAAAATGGAATGGCATATATTTTGCAAACAAAAAAAAATAAAATTGGAATAAATACTGAGTCAGGAGATATGCAAATATTTTTATCAGAACAAAAAAAAGATAAAAATAGACTTTTTCATTGGGCTGGAGAATACGAAATGAAAGGAACTTCTTTCTTTTTATCGAAACCAATTGGGAAATTTTCACTTGGGAAAATTTTTGTAGAAGGGGTTCGATTCGTTTGTTTTAACGATGAGGGGCTTACAGAAGTAACAGATGAACTTGTAAAAGCATTTGGAAATACTGATATTTTACTTATTGAAAAGTCTGAAAAAAATGAAAAAGGTGAAGAGACAGGATTAAAAAAAGCTGATTTAAAAAAATTAATAGAAAAAGTAGACCCACGAGTATTAATTGCTGCGAAAGGATACACAGAACTTGCCTTAAAAGAATTTTCGTATCCATTTCAAGAAACTGAAAATTATTCAGTAACAAAAGCATCACTTCCAATGGATATATCTGAATATATTATTTTATAAAAATTATGCCTGAGAATATTAGACATTTTTTATCAAGCGTTAATATTCAACCAAAAAATATTTCGTTATACGAAACTGCATTTACGCATAAAAGTTTTGGAAATGAAAAAAAAATAGATAATAACGAGCGTCTTGAATTTTTAGGAGACGCTGTTCTTGAATTATTAGTAACAGAATTTTTATATAAAACATTTCCAGATCTTCAAGAAGGAATTATGACCGCCCTCAGAAGCTCTGCGGTACGAAAAGAATCTTTGGCAAATCTTGCACGAGTTATACAATTTGGAAGTGTAATAAAGTTTTCAAAAGGAGAAAGACATGGACATAAAAAAGAATATATTTTAGCAAACACTGTTGAAGCATTAATTGGAGCTCTTTATTTAGATAGAGGATTGCGTGAAACCAAAAAATTTTTAGCAGAATTTTTATTTCCAGAAATAGTGAGAGCAGAAAGTAAAAAAAATTATATTGGACCAAAAAGCCGGCTACAAGAATGGGCTCAAGCAGAAAAACAAATTACGCCTACTTATAAACTGGTCTCTTCTTTTGGACCAGATCATTCAAAAACTTTTTCTATGGCTATATATTTAGAACAAGAAAAAATTGCAGAAGGAACAGGAAACTCAAAACAAGCTGCAGAACAAGCTGCTGCTGCAAATGCATTATTAATTTTCAAAATATAAAATGCCTACTACAAAACAAAAAAATTAATATTCATTAGTTTTTTTCATATTTACACAGAAATATATTTTATTTCTGTGTATTTTTATATACAATACCATGAAATAAAATATTTTAACTCAACACACATGCTCTTGAATTCTTGGATAGAAAAACTTTTTTTAGGAGACCCAAAATCTGCAGATTTAAAACGGTTAAATAAAATTGTAAAAAAAATTAGAATACGAGAAGATACACTTCAAACTTTTTCTGATATTGAATGGAGCCAAGAAATAACAGGATTAAAAGGAAAAGATTTTCATGAGTCAGAAGAAGTACTGGTAAATATGCTAGCGGTAACAATGCATGCGTGTAGAAGACTCGATGGAGAAACATATGAGGTAATGGGAACAGAAGAGACATGGAATATGGTTCCATATAATGTTCAGCTGGTTGGTGCATTAGCATTATTAGAAGGAAAAATTGCCGAAATGAGAACAGGAGAAGGAAAAACATTAGTTGCTGGACTTGCAGCATCAGTTGCTGGACTTGCACAAAAAGGAGTACATGTTGTAACCGTAAATGATTATTTAGCAGAACGAGATGTGCAAACAAATTTACCACTATTTGAAACGCTTGGTCTTTCAACGGGTGTAATTATAAATGGAACAACTCCTCCAGAGCGAAAAATTGCGTATAATGCAGATATTACATATGGAACAAATAATGAATTTGGGTTTGATTATCTGAGAGATAATATGGCTCAAAATGAAGAAAATCTTGTACAAAGAGATTTATATTTTGCATTAATAGATGAAGTCGATTCTATTTTAATTGACGAATCTCGAACTCCTTTAATTATTTCTGCTCCAAGCGGAGAATCAATTGAAAAATATGGGTTATATGCTGACTTAATTTCTAAAATAAAAGAAGGAAAACATTATACAATTGATGAAAAACAAAAATCTGCAATTCTAACAGAAGATGGAATTACAAAAATGGAAGAACTATTAGGAGTAAAAAATATTTATACAGAACGAGGGTTTAAGGAAGTACATCATATCGAACAAGCTTTAAAAGCACATGCATGTTTTAAAAAAGATACAGACTATGTTGTACATCCAGACCATGGAGTTGTAATTGTAGATGAATTTACAGGACGACTTATGCCAGGACGACGATTTTCTGCAGGATTACATCAGGCATTAGAGGCAAAAGAAAATGTTGAAATAAAACAACAATCCAAAACAATGGCGTCTATTACATTTCAAAATTATTTTAGATTATATTCAAATTTATCAGGAATGACAGGAACGGCCGAAACAGAAGAAGAAGAATTTGGAAATATTTACTCTCTTGCCGTCTTACCAATTCCAACAAATAAACCCATTCAAAGAACCGATCATGGTGATGTTGTGTATAAAACAGAGGCAGGAAAATTTAGTGCAATTGCAGAACTTGTAAAGGAAAAGAAACAAACAGGACAACCAATTCTTATTGGGACTGCATCTATTGAAAAATCGGAAAAATTATCGAGAATTTTACAACAAGCAGGATTAAAGCATGAAGTGTTAAATGCGAAACAGCATGAACGTGAAGCCGAAATTATTGTAAATGCTGGGCAAAAATATGCCATTACTATCGCAACCAATATGGCAGGTCGAGGAACTGATATTAAATTAGGAGAAGGAGTTGAAGAGCTTGGAGGATTATTTATTTTAGGATCTGAACGACACGAATCTCGTCGAATTGATAATCAGCTTCGGGGACGATCTGGGCGACAAGGAGATAGGGGAGAAACTCAGTTTTTTGTATCACTTGAAGATAGTTTAATGCGTATTTTTGGTGGAGAACGAATGATTTCTATGATGGATTCTTTAAATATTCCAGAAGATTTACCAATTGAAAATGGATTTATTACAAGAGGAATAGAAAATGCTCAAAAACGAGTAGAAGGTGCACATTTCGATCGACGAAAACATGTTCTGCAGTATGATAATGTAATGAATAAACAACGAGAAATTATATATGGAAAACGAAAATCATTATTAGGGCATGCAAATGTAAATGGAGAATTTCTTGAAATGATTAGAGAAGAAGTCGAAAATTTAGTTAATGTCTATACTGCAAATAGAGAAAGTCATAAATGGGATATAAAAGAAATTTATGAAGATATTTCATCATTTCATAAAAATAAAGAAAATTTCAATCTACAGATTTTAAAAAATTGTGATTCAACAGATGAAATTAAAATTTTAGCAGTAAATCATTTAACTCAAGCATATAACACTAAAATAAAATTATTCATAGATCATGCGGCGCTTGAAAAAGTATTAAAACAAATCTCTTTGCGAGTTACAGATACACTGTTTATAGAACATATTCAGTCTATGACAGATTTAAAAGAACAAGTTTCTTTACAAGGATACGGACAACGGGACCCACTTATGGAATATAAGAAAGAAGCCTTTCATTTATTTACAAAATTATTAAATGATATTCGAAAAAAGAAACTTTCTATGTTTTTTCATATCGAAATTAAACCATCTCAACCAAATCAACAAACCGTTAGACAAGAACATCAAAATAAAAACCTACAAACAAATACAGCTGCAATTCAAAAAAATTTACAATCTGATATTTCAGAAAAATTAAAACAAGAAGAAAGTGATAATAACGCAAGAAGAAAAGAAGCACTTGAAGCATCAGAAAAAAGAGAAGCATTAATTCTATTTAAAAGCCAAGCTGATAAACAAGCACAACAAAAAATCCGAGAAGAAAATGCTAAAAAATCTGGAATTACTTTGATAAAAGCAGATTCTGATATTACAACTACACGAATTGGTCGAAACGACCCTTGTCCTTGTGGAAGTGGTAAAAAGTATAAAAAGTGTTGTGGGTAAAGTAATTTAATTTAATTTAATTTAATTTAAAACCCAAAAAGAGAGATATATAAATTTAATTTTATATATCTCTCTTTTTTCACCCTATTAATGTTAATTAAGGCAATATTTTAGTTAAAATAAAAAGTATTGATCTATTGAGGAACAAAAATGTCCTCTACAATATTAACAATGCGATACCCAGAAAATTTACTGGCACACTTTGCATTAGCACCAGCAATACCACCTAAATCCCCATTCTCTTTTATTGTTGTGTACAGAATTCACCCCACCTATACCTTCTGCAGCCACGGCAAAATCAGTATAATCTTTAAACCATATCACCCATATTTTTAGCCTAATACTGTGAATGAATCAATTATAAATAATGTAAAATAAAAGAGCTATTACACTCTTTTATTATTTAAATATTACAATGAAGATACTACTCATAACTATCTTCATCGTAATTTGCATTATCATACGTTGAACCTCCTACGCAAGTTACATTATACATATTTGTCCCATACTTTGCGGTTCCATATGTTGAAGGTGTACAAGAATTACTTATCGTAACCGTTACTGTCGTTACATTTCCATCTATATATCCATCATTAGGTGTATATGTAAATGTTGCCGTTCCCACATATCCTGATTCTGGAGTATATTTCACTTTTCCATTTTCAATAACAGCTGTTCCATGCGTAGGAATTGAAAGATTTGTAATAATTAATATATTTGCATCCGCATCTGTATCATTAGATAATACATCAATTATGCTTACAGTTGAATCATTAGTAGCAGTATTATCTGCAACTCCAACAGGAGCAGAGTTAGAACTAGAAATTGTTACCGTTACTGTCGTTACATTTCCATCTATATATCCATCATTAGGTGTATATGTAAATGTTGCCGTTCCCACATATCCTGATTCTGGAGTAT
>DQTD01000080.1 GCA_016839105.1 Candidatus Altimarinota bacterium | reverse complement strand
ATTGATGTGATTTATGCACTTGTATATGAGGTAATTTATTATTTATTTAGATTTGCTAAAAATGGATCTATATTTTTTGTAATTGGTTCACCGAATCAATCGGTGTTTTCGGGTTCTTGTACATAAAAAGGTTTGCAAAGCATGCTCTATTTTTGTTAGCATATTTTGGCTTTGCGCATGGTTGCGTATAAAATTTATTTAACAAAAGAGAAAATGGCTGTTCCAAAGAAAAGAAAATCGTCTTCTGCTACTAAACGACAACGAAATGCTTATGTTATTAGTCAACATAAAAAAATCTTGAAAATGGTTGATGCTCGAAAACGAGTAGAAAAAAATCTTGAAAAAATGGAAGCAAACGAAGGTGCTATTGAATATACTCCAGCAAAAACAGTTATTGCTGCATAATTTATCGTTTTTTTCATTTATTTTCATGTCTATTCGTCATAAAGCGCGTTCTGCTGCAGTTCAGGTGTTATCTTCTGTAACATGGAGAAACACAGTGTTAACAGATGATGTCAATAAAACAATTGAGAATATAAAAGAGGAATTTTTTCCACAAACAAGAGAAAACGAATTTTTCGAATCTCTTGTTTTTGGTGTAATTAAAAATAGAACGGCAATAGATGAGTTAATTCAAGGATATGCTCCAAAATTTAAAGTCGTAAATTTATCTGCAATAGACAGAGTTATTATGGAAATGGGAATGTATGAAATGATTCATACAACAACACCTGGTCCCATTATTATTAATGAATGTGTAGAACTTGCAAAAGAATTTGGAGACGAAGGAACTCCGAAATTTGTGAATGGTGTTTTATCGACACATTTTCGAAAAATAGAAGAATTACAAAAAGAAGAGGTATAAGCTTATGAGTGATATTAAAAAGTTAAACGGATTTTTTTTGCTCAATAAGCCTACAGAGATTTCAAGCTTTTGGGCTATTTCTCGTGCACGAAATACACTTTCAGAAACGCTAGGGATTCCTTTTAAGCAGATAAAAGTAGGACATGCAGGAACTCTAGATCCTTTAGCACAGGGGCTTCTTTTGTGTGCTGTGGGAAAATCTACAAAAATGCTTTCGCATCTTTTATTAAGTGATAAAAAATATATTGCGGAATTACATCTTGGAGAATTTTCGGAAACAGATGATGCCGAAGGAAAAAAAAGTGTTCCAGATTATAAACAAAATAAAATAAATAGCATTCCTGAATTATCAGAAATTAAAAAAGTTTTAGATTTATTTGTGGGAAAAATACAACAAACACCACCTCAGTTTTCTGCACTCAAAATAGAAGGGAAACGTGCATGTGACAGAGTTCGGGAAATTACAGAAGAAGGAGGACGTAATAAGAATGGAAGTGAGTTTACTCATAATGATATTTTGGAGATAATGAAAACTAAAAACAGAGAAATAGAAATTTTTGATATAAAATTTTTAGATTATAATTATCCAAAATTAAAAATAGAAGTGCATTGCGGAACAGGGACATATATTCGTTCTTTGGCACGTGATATAGGAGAAAAGTTACAAGAGGGCGCATATATATCATTTTTGGAGCGTACAGACGTAGGGGTGTTTTCTGTAAAAAATGCGGTGCATCATAATGATATTACTGAAAAAAATATTTTACAATTTGAGGCATCTGCATTTGGAGAGTCTTTTTCTTCTTTGTATTTACAGGATGAAAATATTATAAAAAGATTTGAGCAAGGACAAAAAATAGCATTTAGAGATTTAGATTTTGCAAATAAAGAAAATGGTAAAACTCAAAAAAAATATGAAGAAAATAATTCGCATATTCAGCATGTTTTGTTGTGGGCAGAAAATAAGCAATTATTAGGCTTGGGTGAATTAAAACATGATATTTTAATTCCACGCAAAATAATTAGTTAAAATGATGTAAAAACTAAAAAAAACTACAGATTAAAAATCTGTAGTTTTTTTATATAATATCTATTGAGAGATAATTTTATAGGTTATTATCAATAATTTTTTTGATATTATCTTCTGGCATTGCTCCAACAGCTTCATCTACAACTTTACCACCTTTAAAAACTTTAAAAGCTGGAATTCCTTGAATTCCATATTTCGCTGCAAATTCTTGATTATCTTGCACATCATATTTTACAACTTTTGCTTTTCCTTCATATTCTTTTGCAATTTTTTCTATAACTGGTCCCATCATTTGACAAGGTCCACACCAAGGAGCCCAAAAATCTACAAGAACTGGAAGTTCTGAGTTTAGTACTTCTGCTTCAAAATTTGAATCATCTACTTTTAATGCCATATTTTTATGTTTAAATTATAATATATATTTTATATATAACATAATTGTATCACTATTGTTCGGAAACTTCAAAGAAATTTATTCCATTTGTAAATATCGCATATGAAAAGAGTACAGCCAGTAACCCGAGTACTGCATACATTATTTTTGCTTTTGCTCCATTTAACCTGTCATCATTACCTGCAGAAACTGTATATTCCATTCCTCCAATAGCAATAAATACTACAGCCATAATTCCTGCTAAGGTTAATAAGATTTCTATAAATGTATATAAAAGATGATTTGTCTTCTCTTCAGCATAACGCTCTTTGTCTACTTTAGGTAAACCGACATCTTGATCTTGACTATTGACATTAACTTTTCGTAGTAATTTTTGAATTCCATCGACACTGGCAGATAAATTTGATTGATTAACGGATGCATATGTAAAAAATCCAATAATTCCTATGAGAAGAGTAAGGATTATGGTTTTAACAGATGTTGAAAATTTAGAAAACATTGTGTATAAAATTATATTGTTATTTTATTTAAACAGCTATTGGTGCTTTTATGCTTGCTTGAGGATTATAATTTTGAATTTCAAAATCTTCATATGTGAAATCAAAAATATCGGTAATTGTAGGGTTTAATTTTATTGTTGGTAATTCTGTAGGAGTTCGAGAAAGTTGTTCATTTACTTGCTCAATATGATTGTTATAAATATGTAAATCACCAAATATATGAATAAAATCACCAACTTCAAATCCACATACTTGTGCGACCATATGTGTTAAGAGTGCATAGCTTGCGATATTAAATGGCACTCCAAGAAAAATATCTGCACTTCGTTGGTATAACTGGCACGAAAGTTTATTATCTGGAGAAACATAAAATTGAAAAAAACTGTGACATGTTGGTAGTGCAGATTTATTATTTGCAATATTTTCTTCAAAACTTTTACTTTCATCTGGAATAGCCATTGGGTTCCATGCTGCAACAATATGTCTTCTTGAGTATGGATTTGTTTTTAAATTTTTTATAAGCTCTGAAATTTGGTCAATTCCATTTTCTCTGCTTTCTTTACAATTTGGGTCACAAAAATTTCTCCATTGGGCTCCATAAATAGGGCCAAGTTCTCCGTCTTTGTTTGCCCATTCGTCCCAAATATGAACATTATTATCTACAAGGTATTTAATATTTGTTTCTCCTTTTAAAAACCATAAAAGTTCATGAATAACTCCTTTTAAAAATACTTTTTTTGTTGTTAATAGTGGAAATCCTTCGGCTAAATTACATCGAAATTGACGTCCAAAAACCGATAGAGTTCCTGTTCCTGTTCGGTCTTCTTTGAGTGCTCCATTTTGTTTTACATCTTGTAATAATTCTAAATATTGTTTCATCTTGTATGTATAATAAAAAAATATTGTTTTAGCCTCGTAATTTTTTACATGCGTCTTCTCTATTTTTTGCTTTAAAAATAGCACTTCCTGCAACTAACCAATTTGCACCTGCTTCAATTGCAAGTGGTGCAGTTTCGGTTGTAATTCCTCCATCTATTTGAATAATTTTTTCTGGAAAGTTTTTTCTAATGTGTTTTATTTTTTCTAATACTTCTGGAAGAAATTTTTGTCCTCCAAAACCAGGATTTACACTCATTATTAAAACATAATCTGCAAATTTAATTGCTTCATATGCAGTTTCATATGATGTTCCAGGGTTTAACGCAACTCCAGCTAAAATATTAAAACCTTTAATAACTTGCAAAGTTCTGTGAATATTTGGACAAGATTCCATATGCACACAAATTGCTTTTGCTCCTGCTTTTACAAAGCTTTCGAGTAATATATCTGGTTGTTCACACATTAAATGCACATCAAACCCAAGTTCCGATTGTGTTGAAAGATGTTCTAAAACTGGTGCTCCAAAGCTTAAATTTGGAACAAATTGCCCATCCATTACATCAAAATGAATTCCATCTGCAAAATTATCTATTGAATTAATCTCTTCTTGCATTTTCCCCATATTACACGCCAGAAGTGATGGTTGAATTTTAATATCTAAGTTATTTTTATTCATATTGTTATTCATATTGTTATTCAGAATATAATGTATAATATTTTTTATTTTGATTTTATCAAATATACATAAATTAAAACAGCTGAAACATTGTGTGTGCCATAGAGTCATGAAATGGAAATCCGTAAATTAAAGGAAGTTCTATTATAAAAAATATAATTAATAAAATTGTTACAAACATTGTAATTCCCCAGAGTATATTTGAAATATATTTTTTACTTACATAATCTGAAAATAAATAAAGTGAATTTAAAGCCATTCCAAGTCCTAGAATTCCAAATAACACTCCTTCAAATGCGTGGTATAAAAACTGAGGTCGTTCCACTAAAAGAAACGGAACAATATTCATAAGAATCATTATGATTATAAATATTTGATAACTCATGTAATAATTATTGAATTTTTTTTCTAGTATTTCATTTTTTTGAAAATATTTTATTATTTTAAATATAAATAATAAAAGAATTAAAAATAATGTTGAATAGGGAAGTATTGACCAGAGTGTAGAATTTGTAAACAAATGTAATTGTTGTACATATCTACCTTGAAAATTATTTGGTTTTGTAAAATTTCCTCCAATGTAATTATTCCAAAATTCGGGAATAACACCTTTTGGTTCTCTTAAATTTTCCGCACTTCCTTCTTTGTTCCATAAATAAATAGATTTTTTGCCATGAATCCAGTCTGACGGTCGGCTTGCAAATGGGTGTTCATCTCGAATTGCGGCACTTCGTTCTCCCATTTGTCGATTTAATTCTATAAATTTTCCATAAAAAAGCCAATTTTCCCAATTTAGAATATATTCATTTTTTTGATAATCTTGTGGTTCTGAAATTAGTGGGTCAAAATACGGATTTATTTTTTTTTGTAGAAAAAAATCTAAAGGTTCTGTTGTCACTAGCGGTGGGTGATATTTTGTATTCAGAAAAAATGTTTTTGGTATAATTTTATTATTTATATTTTCTGATGTGTTTTCTAAATTTGCTCTAAATTCAGGAGTGTGAAAAACATCTCCTTCTCCAGAATTTGGTAATAAAGCAAAATGAAGTGCAAATGTTCCCATATAAAAAGCTGGTACAAAAATCCAAAATGCAAAAAATTGTGATATCCATTTCCCAAAAGAAATTTTTGATTGAAAAATAATAACAAGCCAAATAATTCCAGAAAGTCCAATTAAAGTTGCACCAGTCCATTTTATAGAAATAACAATTGCAGATGTACTAATGACAATTATCCAGTTTTTCCAGCTTGGATTTTTATAATATTTTAATGAAAACAAACCTCCTAGCACAATAAAAAACATGAGAATAGAATCCATTAATACATATTGAGATTGAACCAAAAATGCAGGAGAGAACAAGGTTAGCATTCCTATGAGTGTAGAAATTGCATATGATGATGTCAAAAAATATGCAAAATAAAACATGAGAGCTACAAGAGCTGCACCAAAAAATGCGGGGACACTTCGTATTCCTGTAATATTTAATGTTTCGCTATATTCTTTTCCAATTCCAATGCTGGAAAGTCCTCCTATATGCGTGCTTAAGTATTCTATTTTGGATTTATTGTTTTCGTATTGAGTTTTTAATTCTGCAAGTTTTTGAATTTTTTGTGCAGATTTTTCATTTTTTTCAAGGAGTACAACTTGTTTTTTCAGGTTTTTTTGTTCTAATTCTAGTGTTTCTTTTGTGAGTTTATTTTCTTGATTTTCATGAATAAATTCTGGTAATCCATACATTTGTGCATTTGCCCATAAAACAAGTTTTCCAAGCGGAGGGTGAATATCAAAAAAATATTCGCCCTCTTCATATTCTGATACAAAATGAAAAAAATGAAATTCATCAAAAACAACTTCTTTTGGGTTGTCTATAAATGCGAATCTGGTAAAGATTCCTAATAATAAAAAGAGGAGAGTTCCTAAAACCGTTTTATTTTGGATTATTTTTTTGAATAAAGTTGAAATCATGTGTGTAGAAATAAAAAAAGAGCAAAAATATATAAGAGAGTTCTATATCCTAAAAAATTTTTTATGTACGGCTTGAACCGCATTTTTTGAATCTTTTTGGGAAATTACAGCAGAAATATTTGATTGATTTGCTCCTTGTGAAATCATTCTCACATTTATTTTATGATCAGATAATGCTGATAAAAATCGTCCAGCAACTCCTATATTTTCTCGCATTTCATTTCCTATAATAGCAATAATTGTATTATTATTTTCTCTATTTACAATAAATTTTTTTTCTAATTGTGTGATTAATTGTTGTAAATTTTTATTTTTATTTTCATTTTGAATTGTTACCGAAATACTTGATTCAGATGTTGAAACTAAATCGATAGAAACTTTATGATTTGCAAACTCTTGAAATAATTCTCCAAGAACTCCAGATTCTGTCATAGTTGTTGATCGAACAGTTATAATTGTTATATCTTTTTGAATTGTTATCGATTTAAAAGAATGAGTGGATAATTTTCCTTCTTTTGTAATTGCTGTTCCTGCATCGAGTGGAGACATTGTATTTTTAATTCTCACTAATATATTATTTTTAACAGCTGGCCAAATTGTTTGAGGATGAATAACTTTCGCTCCTAAATTTGCAAGTTCTGTAGCTTCATCAAACGATAATTCTTCAATTACATGTGCTTCTGGAACGATTCGTGGGTCTGTAGATAAAATTCCATTTACATCTGTCCAAATTTGAATTTCTTTTGCATTACACGCTTTTCCTATGAGTGCCGCAGTGAAATCAGAATATCCTCTTCCAACGGTTGCAACAATTCCACCAGGAATTTTTCCAAAAAAACCTGTGCAAATAGGTGTAATATTTTTTTCTAATAGAGGAGTAAGAAGTTTTTCTAATTTGTGTGCAAAGCATTCAAAAAATTCTTTATTTGCTTCTGTATGGTCTTTGTCAAACATTTTAGATACAATATTTTCTAAATTAATAAAATCTGATTTTTCTCCTAAATCTTGTAAATGTAGTGATAGTAATTTTGCAGATAAAATTTCTCCTAATGATACTATTTCGTCATTTGACCGTGGTGACACTTCTCCTATAATAGTGAGTGCATGTAAAAATCCAGATAATCCAGATATTTTTTTTGTAATAAATTCTTCTCCGGTTCTGTATAAATCGGTATTATTTACTAGTTTTTTGAGTGCGGTTAAATGTTTATCTTGAATTTCTTGTAAATAATTTTTATAACAGATTTTATTTGTTTCTGTTGCACAATTTGCAGCGGAAATTAATAAATTTGTAACTCCAGACATTGCAGAAACTGTAACCACTTTATTCGGTTCTGGGTGTGAAATAATTATTTGTGCTGTTTGTGAAATTGCCTCGGAATTTCCCATTGAAGTTCCTCCAAATTTTAATGAAAACATATTGTATTATAAGCGAATAATATCTGATATAACCGACATTGCTGTGGCATATCCTCCTGCACCGGCTCCTTTTAAAGAAATTTCTCCCAAGTATTCATGATGAATAATTATCATATTATCTGATCCATTTACAGAATAAAGCAGATTCTTTTGGTCTATAATTTCAGGTCGTACAGATATTTTGATACGAGAATTATTATTCTCTATTTTTTCTGCAGAACCAATAAGTCTAATTTTTTTGTTTTGTTTCTGTGCTTCTTCAATTTTTTCTGATGTTATATTTGAAATTCCTTCTACTTCAAAATCTGTTATTTTTGGAATATCTATTCCAAAACACAAGCTTGATAAAATCGCTATTTTTGCTGCACTATCCCATCCATCTACATCTGCAGATGGATTACTTTCGGCAAATCCTTTATCTTGTGCATTTTTTAATACATCGCTGTAAGAAAGGCTTGTGTCGTTTTCTAAATTGGAAAGCATATAATTACATGTTCCGTTTAAAATTCCTTCAATTTTATTTATTTTTCCAAGAGAAAAATGATTTTGTAGTGTTTGAATAATTGGAATTCCTCCCGCAACACTTGCTTCAAATCCAACGGTTACATTATTTTTTTTTGCTAATGCAAATATTTCGTTTCCAAATTCTGCTAAAACAGCTTTATTTGCAGTAATAATATGTCGATTTGTTTCAATCGCTTTATAAATAATATCTTTTGCAATTTTCATTCCTCCTATTAATTCAATAATGACATTGATACTTGGGTCATTCCATATATCGTCATGATTATCGGTAAATATTCCTGAAATTTTTGAATTATCATGAATTTTTGAATTATCATGAATGTTTCTGACTGCAATATATTTAATATTTATATTATTATTTGAATTATTTTTTTCTAATATATCAACGGTGCTTTTTCCCACGGTTCCATATCCAAAAATTGCAATATTTAAAATTTTCATAGAGTTTATTGAGTGAGAAATGTAAAAAATAATTGTTTTAATAAAACCCTACTATTATTTATAACTATTTTCAATTTTATTTCTGTGATATTATGGTTTTAAGTGGTTATTTTTATATGATACAAAATATGAAAAATATGAAAAATTTGAAACTTTTACAAAAAATAAGAAAAAATAAGTATTATCCTTTTTCATTTTTTTCTACGCATATAAATTTTGATACAATTGAAAAATTGGAATCTGAAGGAGAAGAGTTTTTATTTAAAAATTTATTATTTTTATTTGAAAAATATAATAAAAATAGTGCTGATAAAAATATGTTAATGAATGCATTTATTTTGGCAAAACAGGTGCATAAAACACAAAAAAGGGAATCTGGTGCAGCATTTGTTACGCATCCATTAATTGTTGCATTGTTGGCAATTTCATATAAACCATGTGCAAACTTTTTAACAGCAACTATTTTACATGATGTAATAGAGGATTATAAGATGGAAGGGAGTATTGATGGGAGGGCTTATATTTCAGATAAAATTAAAACAGAATTTGGAGAAGTTGTTTATAATTTAATAGAAGGGGTAAGTAAGGTTCAAAGTATTAAAAATGGTAAAAATTTTAGTAAACAAAGTATTAAAAAAGAAATAGATAAAAAAACGATTGAAAAAATATTTCAACATTCTTCTTGTGATTTTAGAATATTGCTTATTAAATTGTTTGATAGATTGCATAATATAATAACTATTTCTGGAAAAAAAGATCCAGAAAAAAGGCGAAAAAAAATTGAAGAAGCAATTACTATTTACGTAGCATCTGCAAAAAGATTAGGATTATGGAATGTAAAAATTTTGTTAGAAAATGCATGTTTTAGAGCTTTACATTCAGAATATGGAGGTGGCGTAGAAAAAAAGGGAGGGGCTTTAGAAAATCCAAAAATTATTAATACTATAAAAAAAATCGTAAAAAACTCGAAAGTATCTGTAGAAAAAAATAGTGAAATGAATAGCGAGCAACACACTTCTTATATTTTAATTGAAACAGATAATGAAGACTCATGTTACACCGTATTTTCACAGTTAAATAAAGCATTTTACTTAAAAAAAGATTCTTTTTCAGATTATATTTCTCGTCCTAAACTAAATAAATATAAAGCATTGCATGCAAACTATATTATTAATAATTCGGAAATTATTGAAATTCATATTGTGTCTTCTGAAATGAAAAAACGAAATATTTTTGGAGTTTTTGTTGATATTCAGAATAGTGATTTTTCTTTACCAAGTCTTTCGTCGTCGTCTTTGAATATTTTACATACAGAGTCTGAGCAAGTATTACATAACATTAAAAAAATACTTTTAACACCTCAGCTCACAATACATAATGGCGAAATAGGAAAGATTTATGTATCAAAAGGTGCTACAGCATTAGATTCAGGAATTGTATTATATCCACATCAATTTCAAAATATAAAACAAGTACGTATTAATGGACAAAAAAAAAGCTTAGAATCTGTGCTAAAAAATAATGATATTGTCGATTTTTTATTTTCATCTTCGCAAACACTCGAAAGAAAATGGATAAAATTTTCATTTATACATAAAGAAAAAATTTCAAATATTTTAGCCCAATTGCCATATGCAGAAAAATCGGAAAAAGGTCATAAAATTATTCAGTCTATTTTTGATGAAAAGAGATTAGGATCTGTGGATATTAATTGTAATAATAAGAAATTTTTAGATTCTATTAATGCAGATTTTACATCAATTAATGATTTATATGTCGAAATTTATGAAGGAAAATTACAAGGCTACGAATGCGTATATTTATATGAAGAATTTAAAAATAATAACACAAATAATAGTGATGAAAAAATAACAAAAAAATTAATATTTACCTCTGCTTTGTCATTATTTTCTGATATTGAGTATGTTTTTTTTTGTATTGCAAAAAAAACATCGGTTAATATCAATAATATTGTAATAGAAAAAGAAAATGAAAAAATGAAAGGAAGTATATTTATTAAAAGTTCGAGAAAAAATATTGCAAAATTTATGCAACAAATTCAACCGTCTATAGTATGCTCTTATTCATTTTCTGTTTCATTTTTATTAAAAATATTATTTTTTATTGCCTTTCCAATAGGAATTGCAACCCTCATTTTTACACTGCTTTTTTCTGGAATATTTGAACATAATTTTTTATTTTATTGCGGAGCAGGATTTATGATCGCAGCAAATATTTCAACATATTTATTTTTTAATAATTATTTTCCCATATTGCGCAATAAATTATTTTTATTATTGCTTGTAATTACACTTAATTTTATTGTATCACTCGGATATATTTATATGTTTTTCCAACATAACTATGATATTTATAATTTAAATTTTTATTTTCCACTCATTTTACTTGTTTTTTCTATGGGACTTCCAGCTTTATTTGCATCGAAAAAAAAATCTACGATATCAAATATTCCTTCTACTACAGTTTCTGAGTATCATAAAAAACAGAAAGAAAAAATTACGGGGTATATATTACGATTGTCAGCAATTGTTGTTTGGGGGCTTGACCCACTATTGTTAAAATACAGTCCATTATCAGAAATTCCATTAGATATTAGAATGGGATTATTATTTTTTGGAGGAGCTTTATTTATGTTGTCTCTTATTTTAGTTTTCAAACGAACGCTTATTAAATCATTATATAAAATTCCAATAAATAGTGCTTTTAAATTATTAATTATTGCAAAATTATTATTTGCATTTTTATCAGTTATGAGTCTTCAGTATACATCCGGTACAAGTTTCATTTTGTTAAATAATTTTGCACCAATTTTCAGTTTACTTATAGCATTTATATTTTGGAGAAGTTCTGTTTTATATCTTCAAGATAAAAAAAATGTTATCAAAATGTTTATAATATTTCTTTTGGGGTCTATTGGAACGTCTTTAATATTCTATAAAGATATTGTTTCGGGAGGAATACTTTCATTGTGGGGAAATATATTTGCAATACTTACAATGCTTGCAGATGTTTTATTTATGACGGTAGTTATTAGATATGCTCCGTCTTTAAAAGATAATCAAAGTTATTTTGTAAATTTTTACTTATATTTGGCATCGTTTCTCTGCTTTTTGCCATTTTTACTTTTTAATATTTCAGAAATTTTTCAATTATCTTTGGAAAAAATATTGTGGGCTGTTGGAGTTGGAGCACTGTGGGGATTGGGAACATTGTTAAATTATGAGGCATTTCGCAGAATGGATGGTTTTATTGGGTTTTTAATGTTTAATCTCGCAATTTTAATAACAATTTTAGTTGAATCATTTTTTCTGAAAGAAATAGAAATTACACCATTTTTATTATTAGGTTCTGGACTTGTTATTGGTGCTTCAATTCTTGCAGAAATGATAAATACAAAATGCGAAAAAGAAAATATTTCAGAAAACTAATACAAGATTTAATCTTTTGTTTTTATTTCTTTCAGTAAATAATCTGCATTTTTACTGAGATATTTTCGAGTTTCGTCTTTTGCTTTTCGAACAGATTTTCGACTTACGCTTGGTGCACTTGAATAAATACTATCGGCTCGTTGCGATGTTTTATTTCGAATGTGTAAAAATTCTTTTTGATCAATTCTTCCAAGTGTATAGTCGGACATTGCAATAGCAAAGGTGTTTCTAAGATTTAAAAGCTGACTTACCGCATTTTTATGAATTTGTAGTTTTTCATCTGGTCGAAATCCCGATTCATATAAAATTAAAAATAAATCGATAAGAGCTAGTCCAAATTTTATTCCCCACGAAATATTATAATCAAGTGGTGCAATTAAAACTATAAATACAGAAATGGTTGTAGCAATTAATAGTAATTTAATAACAGATGTTTCTGTTTGATAACTTTCTGCTTGGTTTTTATGCATTTTATGCGTCAGTACAAGATTTTTATAAATTTTTCGTTCAACATGGGTTATATGTGGAGGATTTTTTGTTGTATCTTCTCTCATAGTGTTTAGATTATTCAGATATAATTTTTATAGTATTTTTTAGTATTTTTATCACTTTCCAGCATTCATCTAATGTATTTCTCGTAACGGTTACATGTCCCATTTTTCGATTTGGTTTTGTGCTTATTTTTCCGTATAAATGAACTGCAACATTTTTCATGTTCATTGCATTTTCAATTCCTATATATTTTACTGCACCAATATGATTTTCTGCACCAAGTAAATTTAGAGTTATGCTTGGTTTTATTTCTGCTGTATTTCCAATTGAGTACCCCAACGCAATTCGCATGTATTGTTCAAATTGCGAACAGTAATTTCCTTCTATACTTTGATGCCCAGAATTATGTACTCGTGGAGCAATTTCATTTACTAAAACATTTCCACTTGTATCTAAAAATAATTCAACTGCCCACAGTCCAGCTCCTGTAAATGATGTTAATATTTTCTTTGCAATAGCATCAACTTGTGATTGCGTATTAATATTTATTTCACAATGTGAAGTAATACAATCTACAATATTTGTTTTTTCATGAAAAAATTGTTCAATGAGTGGATATTCAAATTCGTTTCCGTGTTGGTCTCTTCCGCAAATTAATGAAAATTCTCGTGTAATATTTATACATTCTTCAATAATACTTTCGGCATCAAAACCTTTCGTATTTATATCTGCAAGAGAGTTTATTTTTGTAACTCCTCCTCCATCGTATCCATCAAGAAAAGTTTTTTGCATTACAGGAAATTCTATTTTGTTATTTTTGGCTAATTCTAGAAATTCTTGTTTATTTTTAATTTTGATATATTTACTGGTTGGAATATTATTTTTTGTATAAAAATCTTTTTGTATTCCTTTGTTTTGAATTATTTTAATATATTTAGCTTGGCAAAATACTTTTTTTCCTAAGTTTTCTAATTCTTGAAGTGCGTCAGCATTTACATGTTCAAACTCAAGAATAATGGTGTCGCATTTTTTCCCAAATTCTAAAACACTGTTGAAGTCTTTACTTGAACCTGTAAAAACTTCATTTGCATATGGTGCACAAGGGAAATCTTTGTTTCCGTCTAAAATAAGTATTTTTTCATTTTGTCGAAAGGGGAGAAATGATTGAATCATCATTTGCCCAAGTTGACCTCCTGTTATAAATCCGATTGTTTGATTTGGTTGTATCATAGTATTGTAGTGTGTGTATGAGTATAATGATATAATATCATGTAAATAAAAAACAACAAAAGAATTTGACTCTCTTGTTGTTTTTTATTTGTATGAAAATAATTTTTTTAAAAAATTGTTTCATCTTGTGTTGGTCCATTATACCAAGACTTTTTAGATAATAAATCTAATAATTTCACTGCTAATTCTGTAAATTCAGCTCGAGAAATACCTTTTTGACCAGAAAACTGTACAGAATCACTTTCCTAATCTCCAACTCTATTACGAGTGCCTACTATTGCTGGTCGTTATACGTTATTCTTCGCATACCACTTTGATTGTTAAATTCTTTCAAATTTTTTT
>DQTD01000016.1 GCA_016839105.1 Candidatus Altimarinota bacterium | reverse complement strand
TAACGTAAACGTACTCATGAACACAGGTGGTAATATATTATATTGTAAAGCTTTATAATTTTACTACCTTGTTCGCTTCTATTCTAGAATATTTACATTATTATTATAAACACTACTTAAATCAATATTCTGTAAATATCCAAGTTTTTCTAATTTTTGTAAATCTTGAATATCTTGCATTGTAATATCTTTTGCACCAATTGAACCATTAATTATTCCTGTAATTTTTTCGGGATTATTTAACACAATTCCAGAATTATTAATCTTCAAAATATTGCTAATATTCACACCATTTTCACCCAAAGTAACAACACCATCTCCAATATTTACTCCATCATTATTTAGATTTAATAAACTTTCACCAGAATCTGTATTTAATTGAACACCGTCGTTACTCAAATTAATTATATTTTGTCCGTTTGCACTATTTATTTGCACTCCATTTTCTCCTATGCTTATCAACGGTTTTTCTGTTTGTTCTTCTTGTTTTTCACACCCAAAAAATAAGAGAGGTGCTAATACTAATGGTAAAAATTTTACTATTTGTTTCATATTTTTTTAATAATTAAATAAATACTTCGTGAGGGGAGAGAAAATTGAGTCTTTTTCTAAGTCTATTATTCAATAAACGAACGGCACTGTCAAGAGCTTTTTGAGTTACCAGAGAGAAACATGATCCTTTTGGAAAGAACTGCCTTAGTAATCCATTCCAATTCTCATTCCATCCTCTCTCCCAAGAACTATATGCAAGAGACCCAGTAAATAAAATGCCCGCTATCACGAGACCAATAACACTTTTATACTCTCAATTTGTATATTAAAGTTATTATAAACCTTTACTCACTTCCGATCAAAGTCAAATATACAACTCCCATAGAATCCATTTTTATAGATAATCCATATGAAACTTTTTTTGCAAAAAATTCTGATAAAATTGTAGGGTTTTCTTCAAAATATTCTTTCATTTTTACTGGTGTTTGATGCGACAACACAAAAATTCCAGTACTTTCTGTTACATTATAAGTATTTAAAATATTTTTCCAACTCGACCCATCTGTAAAATCTGTTTGTGCACTTCTTTTTTCAACCATAATTTTTGACCAATCTTCCGATATATTTTGTAAAATAATATCAGCATTTTGACTCGGAAAATTTTCAGAAATATAATTATATAATAAAATTTCTCCAGCATCTATATCCGTTTGTTCTAAAACTATATCTTGAAAAACCTCTACTAATAATACTTCTCCATTTTCCAATTTTTCTGTTGCGACTCCAACATATTGCAATTCTGGATTTAATAAAGTTTTTCTATGTGTCGGAGAATACTCTAATCCAATGGCTGCAAAAGCAGACCCTCGTGAATGCGTTGCTAAATTTTCCGATAAAGAACTGGTAAGAGAATAATCTGACCGCATGTCATTCACACTTAATCCCTCTGGAGTATAATGACCTAAATATTTTCGTTCTTTCATATCTCTTGCACGAATTTGAGCTAACGATGAAAGTTCTATTTTTTCTATTACTGGCGAAACTCCATGTTTTTGCCGTAATACATTTATTTTTTGAATAATTTCAGAATTTGAATAATTTTTATTTGTATTTACACTTTCTAAAATATCTAAATTGTTTGGTAAAATTGGAAAAAAACCATACGGAGTTACAGGAATAACCGCTTTTGCTAATCCAAATTCATCTGAAATTTCAATAATATATAAATCTTTTATTTGAGGAGTAAATTCAAAATAAAGAGAATTTTCATTATATGATGTTACTGATTTTTCATATAAATTTTCGGTAGAATTCAACACATATATTTTATATTTTGAAAAATCTATACCATCAATATTCTGAGATTTTTTATCGATTTGTACTGATATTTTTTTATTAAGATACCCATATTGATATGTTGTAGCTTCTGCATGTACTGTAAATTCATTACTTATATATGGCGTAAACTTTGTATACACAGGTAAAATAAATCGTGCCACCAACTGTTCAGATTTTTTAATTTTAAATTCTATTAAACCAATTTTGAATTTTTTTAAATCTTTTGTTGTAAACGTAATAGAATTTCCAGTTACATTAAAAACAACTTCTTCTGTTCTATTATTTTCTTGCTTTTGAATCATATGCACAACAAATTTATCAAATTTACCAGCATTCCATTCCAATGTGAGTAATCCTTTAGAAAATAATGCATTTATTTTTAGCGGATTAGATGATGTGTCTCCAACCATATCCGCAGATAAATTTGCAGAATTATTTCCTGATATATCATTTCTTAAATCTCTAGACTCACTTAAAATATATCGATACATATATGTAGAAATTTCTCCTCGTGTTAAATTGTCTGCTGCATATGAATATAAAATATTTAATTCATCGTTTCTATAATGTTTATTAAAAATATGTAATTCATTTGCTTTTTTAAAATATGGATAAAACCATTGTTCACCTGTGTTTGCAGATAAAACCGATACATTATTTACTTCTAAAATCATTTTAATAGCCTCTGCTCTGTTTACAGTTCTTGTTGGATTAAAATTTCCAGTTCCTACTTCTCCATCAGGATTTATTACTCCAATTTTTTTTGCAGTATATACATAATTACTAAACCATTTTTCTGATGGAATATCCGTAAAAATGAAAGTATTACTTGAACTTTTTTGAATAGTTTTTTTTGAAGCTTCTAATAATAATTTAATGCTTTCTACTCGAGAAATTGCACGATTTGGTAAAAACGTATTATCAGAATATCCATTCACCATATCATGTGAATGTAAATATGTAACAGCTTCAAAATCTTTATGATCTGGTGATATATCTATAAAAAATGGAAAACGAGAGCTTTTATCGCCTGCTGCAGAATTTGCTAATACAATAGACGTACACAGTACAAAAAAAGTGCACGTGAACAAAAATATTTGTTTTATTTTAAGAGTATTTTTCATATGTATATAAAAGTCTTATAAATTAAATGTATAATATCACATAAATAATTACCGAAACAATGTAGTTATTATCTCCAAAAATAGATATAAAAAACAAATTGACAGATATACATACTTTTGGGAAAATACTTATCGACGTATTAAATTTTAATTTTTATTTTATGGCAGATTACGTACGAGATAAAGACCACGTTAATGTTGGTACAATTGGTCATGTGGATCATGGAAAAACAACACTTACCGCGGCAATTACAAGTGTAGCATCAGCAAAACTTGGAGGAGTAGCAAAAGCTTTTGACCAAATTGATAATGCTCCAGAAGAAAAAGCACGAGGTATAACTATTTCAGCTTCACATGTTGAATATGAAACAG
>DQTD01000100.1 GCA_016839105.1 Candidatus Altimarinota bacterium | reverse complement strand
ATTCCTCCAAAACTTGGTGCAAGTCGCACAATTGTTTCTATTATTTCGTCTGTATCTTGTGTGTCGAGGCAAAGAGGAATAGCATCAACATTTCCAAACTCTTTAAACAATAAACATTTTCCTTCCATTACTGGCATTGCCGCTTCTGGTCCAATATTTCCAAGTCCAAGAACTGCAGACCCATCTGTAATAACCGCAACGGTTCGACCTCTCCATGTTAAATCGAAACTTCGTTCTTTGTCTTTTGCAATAATTCGGCATGGTTCAGCCACACCAGGAGTATAGATTGTTGATAAATCGTCTAAGGTTTCGATTGGTGTAAGCGATGTAATAGACATTTTTCCTTGATGTTTTTTATGAAATGCTACAGATAATTCTGAAAAGTTTTTAGTCATTTTTTTTTGATTTATATTAAAAATTTCGCACTTTAATTGTTCCTTCTATGCTTTCTAATTCTGATATTATTTCGGGTAAACTCGTTGTTGAATTTTCAAGGTTTATATCAAGAACACAGTATCCAATACTGCTATTTGTTTGAAGAAATTGCCCTTCTATATTTATATTTTTTTTAGAAATAATTCGATTAATTTGTCGCATGATTCCTGGAACATTATTATGAATATGATTAATTCGAATTGATCCATTTCGTGCAGGAATATTCATTGTTGGCATGTTTACGCTTCCGTCTGTTGATCCGTTTTGTAAATTTTTTATTAATTTTTTAGAAACATTTATTCCAATATCACTTTGTGCTTCTGTCGTACTTCCGCCGATATGAGGAGTTAATAAAACATTTTTGTGTTTTGTCATAGCTGAAATAAATTTTTCTGCGTTTGACGCAGGTTCACTTGGAAATACATCAAGTGCTGCTCCGCAAATTTTTCCAGAAGTAAGAGCTTCGTCTAATGCGTCTATATCTACAACCGATCCACGAGCATAATTTATAAGAAATGAACCATCTTTCATTTGAGCAATTGTTTCCTTGTTTATTAGATTTTTTGTTTGTGGGATATCAGGAACATGTAACGATATGATGTCACATGTATTTAATAATTCTTCTAGAGTTTTGCACGAAATAGCATTTCCAATTCGTAGTTTTTCTTCTACGTCATAATAATAAACGCCCATTCCGAGGTCATTTGCCATAACACCCGCTTGAATTCCAATATTTCCATACCCTACAAATCCTATTTTTTTTCCTCTAATTTCATATGAATTTTTTGCAGATTTTGACCAAATTCCATTATGTGCATCAATATTTTTTGCACTTAATCCACGCATTAAACTAATAGTTGCACCAATGACAAGCTCTGCAACACTTCGAGTGTTTGAAAAAGGGGCATTAAATACAGTGACTCCATTTTGTTTTGCAGCTTCTATATCTACTTGATTTGTTCCAATACAAAAGCATCCGATTGTTACTAAATTGGGTGCATTGTCTAAAACTTTTTTTGTAACATTTGTTTTCGATCGAATTCCGAGTATTTGTACCGATTTTTCTTGTAGTTTTGCAATAAGTTTATCTTCTGTTAATGCGTGTTTTATATATTCTATATTTTCGGCTCCATATTCTTTTTCTAAAATATTTATAGCTTCTGTGCTTACTCCTTCTAATAATAACACTTGAACATCTGTATTTGGGTTATTTTGACTCATGAAAAATATATGAAATAATAAGAATAAATTTGGTATATAAATTTATTATGCAAAGTTTACTAAAAAAATTTGATATACTCAAATTAAATAATATTATATTTAAAAAAATATCGATGCCAAAAGCATATAATCCAAATGATACATATTTCCGACAAGCAAAAAAACGAGGACTTCGAGCAAGAAGTGCATTTAAGTTAGAGGAAATACTCGAAAAATTTCCAACACTCATGCGAAAAAAAGCAAATGTTGTAGATTTGGGAGCGTGTCCAGGAAGTTTTTTACAAATTTTAGCAGAAAAAAATCCTGGTGGAAAAATTTGTGGAGTAGATTTACAGGATATTGAAAAATTTCCACGAAATTTTCCAGCAGAATTAAAATTAATTAAAGGAGATATTTATGAAGAGGATACGGCAGATCAAATTTTAAAATTTTTTGACGGAAAAAAAGCTGACTTTATTACATCGGATATGGCACCGAATACTTCAGGAATAACATCTGTGGATCAATTTAGAAGTATAGAATTGAATGAGCGAGTTTTGGAAATTTGTGATAAACAATTAAAATATAATGGGAATTTAGTAACAAAAATTTTTAAAGGAGAAGATTTTGAAGAATTTTGGATGGGGGAATTTAGAGATTGTTTTGAAAAAACAAAAACATTTAAACCAAAAGCGTGCAGAGATAGAAGTTTTGAAATGTTTTTAATTGGAATAGGCTGGAAAGGAGAACGAGAGCAAAAGAAGTCTGAAAACGAAATATTGGAAGAAATGACAGAAGAAGATTATTTACGAGAAATGGGAAGATTGTAGAGATTATAAAAATGATAATGAAGAAAAATAAAAAACCAGAAGTGAAAACTTCTGGTTTTGCTTTATGTGTAATACAAATTATTTTTACCCAAAATAATTTGTAAATAAAAACTCTTTTAAATCTGTAATTTTTACTCGTTCTTGTTTCATTGTGTCTCTATCTCGCACGGTAACTGTATTATCTTCTTTCGTGTCGTAATCGACAGTAATACAAACTGGCGTTCCAATCTCGTCTTGTCTTCGATATCGTTTTCCAATTTGCCCTCCTTCGTCGTATTCACACGCACCAAATATTTTTAATTCTTCCAAAATTTCTTTTGAAATTTCTGGTAATCCGTCTTTTTTCATAAGAGGTAATACTGCAACTTTAACTGGTGCAATAGCTGGTTTTAAATGCAAGACTGTTCGAACTGTTCCATCTTCTAATTTTTCTTCTTCGTAACTCGATGTTAAAATCGCAAGAAATGTTCGTCCAAGTCCAAATGTTGGTTCTAGCACATGAGGAGTGTAGACTTCATTGGTTTGTGGGTCTCTGTATTCTAATTTTTTTTCAGAAAATTTTTGATGTTGAGATAAATCAAAATCGGTTCTATATGCACACCCATATAATTCTTTTTGTCCAAAAGGAAAATCAAACTCAATATCAAATGTTCGTTTTGAATAATGAGATAATTTTTCTGGAGCATGTTCAATCGCATGACATTTTTCGGTATCGAGTCCAACAATTTCACACCAATTATCAATATCTTTTGACCATGCATCAAATTGTGCATTTATATGATTTCGAGATTCTTCGTCCCAGTCATTAATATGTCCCATTGCCATGAGTTTTTCTTTATTTTCTTTCCAGTTTTTTGGTGGAGAGAAAAAATATTCAATTTCCATTTGTTCAAATTCTAATTGTCGAAAAATAAAATTTCCTGGTGTAATTTCATTTCGAAAGGCTTTTCCAATTTGAGCTAATCCAAATGGAATTTTTGCCCGAGTGTTATCTACAACATTTTTAAATTCAAGAAATATTGCTTGTGCAGTTTCTGGTCGTAAATATACAAAATTATCTTCAGGTTTTCCATTTTTTCCAATT
>DQTD01000044.1 GCA_016839105.1 Candidatus Altimarinota bacterium | reverse complement strand
ATTTATATATAATTTATAAATACTTTTTATGCTCAACTCACACAATATATCATTTTCTAAACGACTTGAAAAATTAAATCCAGAACAACGGTTAGCCGTAGAAACAACAGAAGGTCCTGTTATGGTTGTGGCTGGTCCTGGAACGGGAAAAACAGAAACATTGGGGGCGAGAATTGCAAATATTTTGCACACACAAACGGATATTGCCCCAGGAAATATTTTGTGTTTAACATATACAAATGCGGGAGTTGTCGCTATGCGAAAACGACTTATTTCGTTTATTGGGTCGAGTGCGCATAAAATTGAGATTCATACATTTCATAGTTTTTGTAATAAAATTATTCAAGAAAATACTGATTATTTTCCTGTTCAAGATGCTGAAAATATTTCAGAATTGTCTCAATATGAATTGATGGAAAAATTATTAAAAAATTTACCAGCGAATGATTTGCATTTTCAGAAAAACTCGTATTCCTATGCAAAAAATTTATTAGGATTATTTAACACATTTAAGAGTGAAAGTTGGGAGGCTCAGGAAGTGAGAGATGCGTGTGCATTATATGTACAAGAATTACAAAATGACGAAAACATGCAGTATAAACGAAAATATACTGATAAAAAAACAGGAAAAATATTTCAAAAAGGGGATATAAATGAAAAAAAATATAAAGCGATAGAAGAAAAAATTGAAAAAGTGGTTTCGGCTACGTATTTATTTGAAAAATATCAAAAAGCATTATCTGAAAATGGACAATACGATTTTCAAGATATGATTACATGGGTACTGAATGCATTTGAAAACGATTCAAATTTTTTAGCAGAATATCAAGAACGATTTCAATATATTTTAGTCGATGAATTTCAAGATACAAATGGGTCGCAAAAAGAGCTGGTAGATTATTTGTGTAATTATTGGAATGAGCCAAATATTTTTGTAGTAGGAGACGATGATCAATCTATTTACAGGTTTCAAGGAGCAAATATGCGGAATATAATGGAATATTATAATCAATATAAAAAATCTATAAAAGTAATTACTTTAGATAAAAATTATCGGTCATCTCAAGAAATTTTAGATGTTTCTTCTGCTATTATTTCAAAAAATGAAGAACGGCTTGAAAGTGAAATTCCAGATTTAAATAAAACATTATCGTCGCAGCACCCCAGATTTACTTCCGAAAATTCTATAAAACCATCAATTCGTGAATATTACAATGTGTTACATGAAGATTTAGGAATTTTTAAACGAATTGTTGCACTTAAAAAAATATTTGAATCAGAAGAAAATAGTGGAAAATTTTCTGATATTGCGGTGATTTATCAAAATCATTCACAATCAGAAATGCTTATAAAATTGTGTGAAGCAAATGGAATTCCTGTTCGTGTAAAAATGACACAAAATATTTTAGAATTACCAATTATTACACAAGTAATTCATTATTTAGAATATTTTCAAAAGGAATCGCAACAAATTTTTTCTGGAGAAAGTTTATTATTTTCATCATTTTTTTTTCCATTTACCACAATTTCTGGAAAAGAAATTACACATTTAGCATTGCACAGAAAGTTAGAAATGAAAAAACAAGAAACAAGAGATGTGTATTTTAAAAATTTAATTTTATCAGAAGAAATCTTCGGTGAAGATAGTGCATTTAAAAAATATGGTGAAGTGATTTGTGATTTAGAAAAAAGTTTTCATACCAATAAAATATTAAATTTTGTAGAAGATATTTTTAATACAACAGGAATTTTACAATGGGCATTATCTCATAGTAACAAAGGTTTTTATTTAAATGCACTTTCTACATTTTTTCATTTTATAAAAGAAGAAGCACAAAAAAAAACTGATTTCGCAGTTTCTGATGTGCTGGATTTATTGCAACGAATGAAACGACACGATTTAAAAATTTCAATTGAAAAAGCTCAATATGAAAAAGAAGGAGTTAATTTTATTACAGCACATTCATCAAAAGGTTTAGAGTTTGAATATGTATTTATAAAAGGGGTAAATAAAAAAGTGTGGGATAGTCAGCAACGAAAAAATTATCATTTACCTACAACGTTAATTCAGGGAAATGCAGGAGATTTTTTGGAAGAAAAACGACGATTATTTTTTGTTGCACTCACTCGAGCAAAGAAATTTGTAGAAGTTTCATATTCAAAATTTGATGCAAATGGAAAAGAGTTAGATACTTCAACATTTATTTCTGAAATGCAAACAGGCGATATTAGCGAAGAAAGTATTCAATATTCGGAAGATGAAGTGAATAGTTTGTTAGAAATAGAATTTTTGGGAAATATAGAAAAAAAAATAGAAGATATAGAATCTTCGTTTCTCGAACCATTACTTGAAAATTATGCATTGAGCCCAACGCATTTAAATAAATATTTGCAGTGTGGAAAAAGTTTTTATTTCGAAAGTTTATTACAAATCCCATCGAGCATGTCGTCGAGTGCAAGTTTTGGAAACGCTATTCATAAGGCGTTAGAAAAATCTACAAAATCTGCAATTATATCAGAAAGTAAAAAATATGATTTATCTGTTTTGATTGAAAGTTTTGAAAAAGCATTGTTGAAAGAAAAATATTTATATTCAGATGATGAATATGAAAAATTAAAAAAACATGGAGAAGAAATTTTACCACAATATTTTAATAAATATTTACGAGATACAAAATTAACACATGCAATTCACACCGAAAAAGCCGTTTCAACAGGAATTAAATGTGAAAATATAACCGTTCCAATAAAAGGAAAAATAGATAGAATAGATTATATAAATGCTACAGATGTAAATGTTGTAGATTATAAAACTGGAAAACCTGATAGTAAATGGACAAAGGAAAAATTGTTGCCACCGTGTGAAAAAAATAATGAACTGGGTGGAGATTATTGGCGACAAATGATTTTTTATGCAATTTTATTAGAAAATAATCCAATAGCACCAAAAATTTTACAATCTGGATATTTTGATTTTGTAGAACCGCAAAAAGGAGAGTTTCATAAAGAGGTTATTTCTGTAACATCAGAGGCAAAAAAGAAAGTTTTATCGCAAATTGAAAGTGTGTATTCTTCTATTCAAGCAGGAATTTTTAATGAATGTGATGATGAAGAGTGTGTGTGGTGTGGGTAGGAGGTTTTTTATTTTGTGGTGGTGTCTTTAGGGGAATAATAATTGTATCTAAATTGTAATTTTTTTAATTGAGCATCTCTTATATCT
>DQTD01000068.1 GCA_016839105.1 Candidatus Altimarinota bacterium | reverse complement strand
GATTTTTTATATACACATGTTACAAAGTTAAAAAGGTGGGCTGATATTGAAAAAGAGTTGTCTGACGATGAAAAAGTGATTGAAAAAAAGTTTTTTCTTTCTATTTTTGTATTCGGATTTTTTGTATTTTCTTCTGCATCAGCGTCAAATTATTTAGAAACACAAGGAATTTCAACATGTAATGAAAATGAGTCAAAAGAAGAATGTATAACGATTGGTGGAACAGAATTTTGGGACAAAGAAGCAATATCTTTTGAAAATACTGATGCTGACTATATGTTGGCAGAAGATGGATTTTTTGCAAAAGCAAGTGTGCCAACTACTGGTGGTGTTGATAGATCTGAAATCGCCACAGTTACGCGATATGAAGTTCAATCAGGTGATACTGTGCATTTAATTGCGTCAAAATTTAATATTACAGAGCGAACAATCATTGATAATAATTTTATAAAAAATAAAGAAGTTTTGGAAACTGGGGATATTTTAAAAATTCTTCCTGTTGATGGATATTTATATGTAGTGAAAAGGGGGGATACTATCTCTGGAATTGCAAAAAAATTTGATATTGATCAAGAAGTTTTTGAAAAACAAAATAATTTAGCGGTTCGTGGGTTAAAAGCTGGATTTTCTGTGATTTTACCTGGAAAAGAAAAACCTGTTCATGTGGCATCACCTGTTGTAAAAAGACCAACATATATCGCTAAAAATCCAAGGAATACAAATAATGCAAAATATAATGGAAATAGAACGTCCTCTGCTGTTGCAAAAAAATATACAGCTCCGCGGGCTGGAAAAAGATTTTCTTGGCCAGTTGTGGGGGGTGGAACACTTACACAGAGGTTTCATTATGGTCATTATGCAATTGATATTTGGGGTCCAAATAAACCTGGGATTAAGGCAATTGCTGCAGGAACTGTTATTCGTGCTGCATATAATTGTGCTCCACGGTCATATGGGTGTCAAGGGGGGTATGGAAACTTAGTAGTTATTGACCATGGAGGAGGATATAAAGGATTATATGCTCATAATTCAGTTGTGTATGTAAAAGTTGGGCAAAAAGTAAAAGCCGGAGATGTAATTGCAAAAATGGGAAATAGTGGGAATACGCGAGGACGAACAGGTATTCATTTGCATTTTGAATTAACGTATAATGGTCGAAAAATTAATCCTTTAAGTTATTTATAATATTGATTAATATGAATTATGAAATAAAAAATATTATTTGTAGTATTGTTAGAAAATATCAGTTGTAGACTTTTAAAAATCTTGTAATAATTTAGCATATATTATTACAAGATTTTTTTGTAATAGTGTAACTCTATTTATTATTCTTTAATTTACGCAATATGTACGCATTAAATAGATCAAAATTCATTGGATATGTAATAGAAAAACCAGAACTTCGAACCATTCCAAGTGGAATGGAGGTTTGTGATGTTAATATTCGAGTTATTTCAAAGGTTGTAAAAGAGGATGGTTCAGTTTTTAATTCAACATCTTTTCATACTGCAACATTTTGGGGTGGAATAGCAAAAACAGTTGGTTCATATACGAATGCAGGTTCTCAAATTTATATTGAGGGACGGTTAAAAACGGATTCTTGGCAAGGGGAAGATGGAAAAGCACGATATAAAACAAAGATTATTGCAGAAGATTTAATTTTGCTTTCTCGTAGAGATGGAGATTATCCAGCATTACAAAGCGATGTTGTAGGAACAGGGTTAAATGAGGTTGAGTTAATTGGAAATATAACAAAAGATGTAGAATTAAGAGCAACTGCGTCTGGTCAATCTGTTGCATCTACATCTATTGCAACAAATAGAAAATGGAAAAATCGGCAAACAAATGAGTTTCAAGAAGAAACAGAATTTCATAACATTGTGTTATGGGGAGATTTAGCAAAAGAGGCTGATAAAAATGTTTCAAAAGGTTCAAAAGTTTATATTAAAGGGCGATTGCAAAATCGATCGTGGGAAACTCCTGAAGGAGAAAAACGCTATACTACAGAGGTGATTGTTGAATCTATTTCAGCTCTTGGGCATGAAGCTCCGGTTGCAATGAATTCTGAAAATTATTCAGCTCCTGCAAAAGTAGTAGTTGCAACATCTGCGCCAGTTACGCAAAAAGAAGAAGTTGCAGCATCAACGCCAGATTTACCAACTATTTCATATGAATCTGATATTAAACCAGAAGACTTACCATTTTAACAGAATTACTGGTTTTTATTGTTTAAAAAGAATAAGATAGAGTAAATATTTATTTTCTCTATCTTCTTTATGATAAGCACAAATTTACAACATAGTAGTAGTAATAGGGTTGGGTACAAAGTTCATTTTGACCGACTCCGAAGCGTATATTATAAAACATCTGCGATTAGAACGCATAAATTTAAATGTGCAGTTTCAGAAAATAAAGATACTGTAAAAAGTTTGCAGAAAAAATTTACGGAAGTGTCAAATGTCGTAGATTCGAGTGAAAAGGGGAGTATTTTATGGTTTTTAATAGAGCTATACTCTCTTGGTTTTTTATTTGTGTCGAGTGGAGCAAAAAAACTAGAGCTTTTAAATGAATTAGATCCAGAAAATCCGCCTCTAGAATTACAAAACTTACGTTCAAAAATTCCAGCAAATTGGAGAGAAAAAATTAAAGATTTTGCGGCACTGTATATTTTTTTACATACGACTCCTCGTGAAGTGTATGCAAAAGTTATAAAAAATGAAAAATTACCAACAGGAGTCTTAGAAAATTTAGGAAAAATATTTGAGAAAAATTTGAAAATTACCAATGCAAATGTAGAAAATTTCCCAGAAATTTTTGAGATAAATAAAAAACTTATTACATTTATTACAGATAAAAAAGATTTTAAAGAACCTCATGTGCGGGAATTTTTTCAAAAAATTCTCTTTCAAATTGATGAACCTCTTATAGAAGTTTTT
>DQTD01000029.1 GCA_016839105.1 Candidatus Altimarinota bacterium | reverse complement strand
GCAGTAAAACAAGCCGCCGCAGTAAAACTTGCGCAACAAGCTCTTAAAACGGTAGGAATTGCAGGAACATTTTATGCACTCAGTTTAATAGAAGATGCAGAAAATCCATACTCTGCCGTAACCAAAGAAGCTGCAATATCAGGTCTTTTTATGGCAGGAATTTTAACTGGAAGGAAACTTGGAGGAGTTTGGGGAGCTGTAGGAGGTGGAGCAACAATTGCCATTGCAACTCTTATCTGGGGAGAAGACGCCAACCTGCACATTGATAAATATTTCACAAAACTTGAAACAAAAGTTGATAAAAAAGACATGAGCAAACTATATCAAAATGGAAAGACAATAATCTCTGCTGCTACAGACCTCGTATTTGGATCTTCTCTATACGATATGACTCTTGGAAATATTTTTATAGGAGATGATGCATTTGAATATTTTTCTGATACGAATACTCAAATTAAAAATTACAAACTGAGTAAATTTTTACACAGAAACGAAAAAAATCTTACATATTGGAATAAAGAACAAAGAGAAGAGATTCAAGATGTTCAAGAAGAAATTGCCAAACATGAAAAAATATTTAATTCACTTCCTCCACACATAAAACAACAAATTCAAAATGAATTTATGGGACTTTCTAAAAATGAATTATTGGAAAAGAAAAAAATGCTTAACGAAGAAGAATCTTTATACCTTTCAAAAATTCATTATCTTCAAAAAGAATTATTATCTGCAAAAATAGAGAATATTCAAAAGAAAATTATCACAGAAGATTCTCCATGGGTTAAAATTCAAACGGCACTATTTATTGGTACATTCGAAAAACTCGAAAAACTCGAAAATAAAAACTCTGTTGAATATTTTACACTCTTAAAAAAATTTATAATACAATTTAAAACCTATGCAAATATAGGATTAATAAATAATATCATGGAAAATATTTATAACAATTATCCAGGAGACGAACGCAAGGGAATAGACTTAGCAAATAAGATGTTTGGTTTTTACACCTCTATCCTTGACAGAGAAGAAGAACTTCCAATAGAAATTATTGAATTTCTTAAGTAAAAATATATCATTAATAAAAGAAAAAAACTCTCTTGAGTTTTTATATACTATCAAAAAAATACATAATCCCCTACTATCAAAATATATATTTTTCATTTTTTACCACACTACAAAATGCAATCGCTTCATAACTTTTTATTTGAACATAATAAAAAAAAGAATAACCTGCCAGCAAACCTTCAACGAGTAATTGTTGAAATAATGCGAGCAAGTAAATATGCAGAACACGCTATTCGAACAGAAGAAACAGGAAAAAGCGGAGAAACAAATATACAAGGCGAAGAACAACTGGCTCTTGATATTAAATGTGACCAAATCTTTTGTAATATTTTATCAGATTCAGAATTAATTGCTAAATTTGCATCAGAAGAGCAAGAACACGCTGTAAGCATAAACGGAGAAGCAGGATTATATTCTGTTGCATTTGACCCTTTAGACGGTTCTTCACTTTTGGATACAAACGGGTGCGTGGGAACAATTTTTGGAATTTGGGAAGGAAATGGATTTATTGGAAAATCTGGAAACGATTTAGTCGCAGCCGGATACATTCAATATGGACCACGAACCACAGCAATTCTTTCGTTTGCAGGAAACACACACGAATTTACTCTTTCAGAAATTGGAGAATATCATTTATCAAAAGAAAATATTTCGGTACATGAAAATGCTACAATTTTCGCTATGGGAAATTTGCGTGCTTCAACAGAACGACCTGAATATAAAGCCGTTTTAGATTATTTCTTAGAAAAGAAAAAAACCTTACGATACGCAGGAGGAATGGTTCCAGATATAAATTCTATTTTATGTAAACACTCTGGAATATTTACGTATCCAAGCCATAGTGCGTATCCAAAAGGAAAATTACGATTACTCTATGAATGTGCACCAATGGCATATATAATGAATAATGCAAACGCAAGTGCCGTAGATGAATTTGGTAATAATATTTCTGATATAAAAATAACAGAACTGCATCAACGAACTTCTATTGTTTTAGGAAGTACAAATAGTGTAGAAAAAGTGATAGAAATTTTGAATAAAAAATAATTTAATAATAATAATTTAATAATAATAATGAAGTTTTTAGATGTAAAAACAGATTACACTTTTAAAAAAGTCATAATAGAAATGCAAGTTTTGAATTATAGCGACGATATAGAATTAATATTTGTAGAACTTCCAAAATTTAAAAAATCATTTGACGAAGTAGACAAAAGTAAATCTATTCAAGACAAATGGATTTATTTTATTAAAAATGCTGGAAGCCTAGAATTCCAACCAAAAAATTGGAATTCAGAATTTGAAACAGCATTTACTACAATTAATGAAGCAAATTTATCATTAAGCGAACTCGAACTACAACATAAACGAAAAGAACGTATATATATTCAACGAAGTTCTATAGAGCTTGTAACTCAAACAGGATTAGACCTTGGAATTAAGAAAGGGATAGAGCAAGCACAAGAAATAAATATAAAAAAACTTCAAAAAAATATAAAAATTTCATATGATGAAGCAAGAAAATTGCTCTCAGAATAAATAACGTCTTAATAAAACTCTTTAATTAAAAAAACATGGCTCTTCAAATAGGTATTGTCGGACTTCCAAATGTAGGAAAATCAACACTTTTTAATGCAATTACTAAATCGTCGCAAGCTGCTGCAGAAAATTTTCCATTTTGTACAATAGACCCAAATATTGGAATGGTAGAAGTTCCAGATTCGCGAATTGATAGATTAGCAGAAATTGTACAACCTGATAAAATAATGAAATCTACAATTGAATTTGTTGATATTGCAGGACTTGTAAAAGGTGCAAGTGAAGGTGAAGGGCTTGGAAATAAATTTCTCGCAAATATTCGAGACTGTGACGCCATTGCAATGGTTGTTCGGTTTTTTGAAGACGGAAATGTTCATCATGTCGAAGGAAAAGTAGATCCAAAAGATGACAAAGAAGTTATTGAATTAGAGCTTATTATGGCAGATATTCAAACTGTTGAAAAAGCGAGTCATAAAGCAAATAAAGATTCAAGAGGTGGAGCAAACCAAAAAGATGGAAAAATTAGAAAAGAATTATGTGATAAACTTTTACCTTTTTTAGAATCTGGAAAATCTGCACGAGATTTTGAAATAATAGAAGAGGAAGAAGAACTTGCTATTAAATCCCTTCATTTATTAACACGAAAACCTCAATTATATATTGTAAATTTATCGGAAGATGAATTTATAGATTTTTCTGATAGTGATGCTCGAGCAAAACTTGATATTTCGGCAGATGCTGTACTGGTTCCAATTTGTGCAAAAACGGAATGTGATTTAATAGATTTTGACGAAGAAGAAACTGCAGAAATGATGGAAGCAATGGGAATGAAAGAAAGTGGACTGGATGCGTTAATTCGAAGTGCATTTACACTTCTTAAACTGGAAAGTTATTTTACAGCTGGTGTGCAAGAAGTGCGAGCGTGGACCATTAAAAAAGGATCGACTGCTCCCCAAGCTGCAGGAGTAATTCATACCGATTTTGC
>DQTD01000066.1 GCA_016839105.1 Candidatus Altimarinota bacterium | reverse complement strand
ATAAAAAATATGAACAAACCAACAACACTCTTTCAAGAATACATAAAAATAGTAAAATCTCAAAAACTAACATTTACTATTCTGGTGCTCACTATGGTGATTTCTGTAGGAATAGAAATAATTACACCACTGTATTATAAAGATTTAGCAAATATTTTTGCACAAAATTTTACGCTAGATTTATATACTCTTGGGTGGAGTGCTATAATCTCACTTTTAATCGCATATTCTATACAAATTTTAGTATGGCGAATTTTTGAATGGTTTATCATTCCATTTGAAGTTGGTGGAAAAAATACCTTGTCTTTGTACGCTTTTGATGTGTTAACTCGTCAAAAGTTTTTATTTTTTCAAAATGAATTTGCGGGAAGTTTAATAAAAAAACATAGTCGTTTTGTTGCTGAATTTGAGCAAATAGCCGATTGGTTTTTTTTTAAAGCACTTATAAATACTGTTGTGATTATTGGAGGGTTTATTATTTTTGCACAAGAAGATTTATATTTTGCATTCATATTTTTTGCATGGTGCATATTTTTTCTTGTTGTTTCTGGGCTTGGTTTTTATTTTAAATTTCGATTTGATAAAAAACGGGCACAGTTAGAATCAAGAGTGGGGTCACTTTTTTCTGATACATTTTCAAATATTTTTACAGTTAAAACTGCTCAAATTGAACCAACTGAAAAATTGACAATTCAAAATAAATTATCAGATTTATATGCGGTTACAAAAATTTCTTGGATTCTAACAGGAGTGATATTTGGGATTCAGGCTGTTTTAATGGTTGGAATGGAGCTGTATATGGTTTCAGGAATGTTAGAAAAATGGAAAATAGGAAATTTTTATATTGGGGAATTTGTATTGTTTCAAACTATTTTATTTTTAATTTTTAATAAAGTTTGGGATTTTGGAATATCTCTTCGTTCGTTGTTTACATCGGTTGCAAATGCGAGTGAAATGCTAGAAATTATTAATAATGCTGATATTGAAAAAGATGAAAGTTTTAGTAAAGATCTACAAATAAATGCTGGAAAAATAGAAATGAAAAACATGACATTTGCACATGATTCATCAAAAAATTTATTTGAAAATTTTAATCTTACTATTACCGCAGGTGAACATATTGCTTTGGTGGGAGAGTCGGGAAGTGGAAAAACGACTATTACAAATTTATTATTCAGATTTTTTATTCCACAAAAAGGAGAAATTTTATTCGACGATATTTCAGCAAATAAATATACATTGAAATCGTTGCGAAACCAAATTTCTATAGTGCCTCAGCACCCAGAAATGTTTCATAGAACATTACGAGAAAATATAACACTTGGAAAAAATATTTCAGATAAAAAAATATTTGAAGTTCTAGAAAAATCTCAATCATTACAATTTGTAAATAATTTAGAAAAGGGGTTAGATACGGTTATTGGTGAAAGAGGTGTAAAGCTTTCTGGTGGAGAAAAACAACGAATAGCAATTGCACGAGCTTTTTTAGATAATGCTCCAATCGTTATTTTAGATGAAGCTACTTCAGCGTTAGATTCAATAACAGAAAAAGAAATTCAAAAAGGAATTTTTGAGTTGATAAAAAATAAAACAGCAATTATTATTGCCCATAGGTTGTCTACTGTTCAAAAAATGGACAGAATAATGGTGATGAAAACAGGTAAGATTGTAGAAGAAGGTGTGCATAAAGATTTAATTTTACAAAATGATATGTATGCACACATGTGGAAAAAACAAATTTCTTAAATCTTATTTTTTAGAAATTTTTAAAATTCTTTTTGTTCTATCTCTTTCATCTGTGAAACTTTCGGAAACATAATTTTGATAATGTAAGTGAATATATAAATGTACCATTCTTCGTTCTTGTGGACCTAAAAATGGCATGACTTGTGATTCTTTATATTTTTCAATATTTTTAATTTTTTGTTGTATTATTTTTATAATTTTATCTTCATTTTGTTTTTTATATCCATCTATATCAAATACAATAAATTCTTCTTTTGAAATACCTTTATTCAGTAAAATAAGAGTTAAAATTGTTTGCATTGCATTAATATTTTGACCTCGGTATCCAATAAGCTTTGGTATATCGTTTTGAGGAATAATATTAATCCAAATGCGTTCGTCTTTTTTTTCAACAATAAGAGATGAAAATTTAATATGAAGAGAGTTTATAAATTCTACAGCAATATCTTTTATTTCGGGGATTTTCATAAAACAATAATTTTATATAAACAGCTATATTTTGATAATATCTTAACAATAAAAATTTTATCATAAATGCTCTTGAAATTGAAATAAAATAACGATAGAATTTATTAGCTATAATAAAAAAATAGGATAAAGCAATGGCGACGTGGCCAAGTGGTAAGGCAGAAGCCTGCAAAGCTTTTATCATCGGTTCGAGTCCGATCGTCGCCTCCAATTTTTTTATTACTGTGCCGAGATGGCGAAATTGGTATACGCGAAGGACTTAAAATCCTTTGAGGTTTGTCCCTCGTGTGGGTTCGAGTCCCACTCTCGGCACCATCTTT
>DQTD01000014.1 GCA_016839105.1 Candidatus Altimarinota bacterium | reverse complement strand
GAAGATGAGAAAAACCGACTTTTTTTAAACAAATTTTACAACTTTACTATCATCTATCATTTCAGAATTTTGATAAATATTTTCAATTTTTTGTTGCTCCAAAACCAAAACTCCAACAAATAAACCCAGTAAACAAAACACACTTCCAATAATCCAAAATCGCATAACAATAGCGGATTCACTCCAGCCTTTTTGTTCGAAATGATGATGAATGGGTGCAATTAAAAACAATTTTCTTTTCAAATATTTTTTCCAAAAAAGCTGTAACACAACCGACCCCATTGTTATAAAAAACATGAAACCAATAAATGGTAATACAAAAACAAAGTCTGTCATTAACGCAATAACCGCCAAACATGCTCCTAAAGAAAATGCCCCAGTGTCTCCCATATAAAACTGTGCAGGTGGAACATTATACCATAAAAAGGCTAAAATCGCTCCAACTATCACACCACAAAACAATCCCAAAAATATATGTTCTCGCATAATTGCCAATATTCCTAAAACAGAAAATGACATTAAAAGTAATCCTCCCGATAAACCATCTAAACCATCAGCAACATTAACAGCATTTGATGTAAAAAATACAACAAAAATAAAAAAAGGAACATATAACCACCCCATTTCAATTAACCCTAAAAATGGAACTGTTATATGAGTATAATCAAGCTTTAAATAAAACCAAAGCCCTCCAAGTAATCCAAAAAATAACAAAATTGAACTACGCACCGTAAACGACAACCCTTTTGTTTTCCCAATTCCTTTTACATTAAAATAATCATCTACTGCACCCAAAATTCCTACAAATACAAGAGTAAAAAGTGGTAAATACACTTCAGTTCGTTGTAACAATGAACTATCTATAACACCCAAAAAAGATAATAATCGTGATAAAAAAACTACAAATAATACAAGCCCCCAAATAGCAACCCCACCCATTGTTGGCGTTCCAGATTTTTTTGCATGTAAAGCTGAAAACAATTCTGTTTTTTTTCCGTCTAAAGATTCTTCACGAATATTTTTTCCTATTTTATATTTTCGTAAAATTCCAATAAACCATTGCATTACAAATAAACCAATTACAAAAGTAACAGAGGTATATAAAAATACTTCTCCCAACAGAGTTAACCAATCTTGCATATTATTTTTCTAAAAATTTTCCTAATACATCTTTAAAATCTTCTACATCTTTAAAATCTCTATACACACTCGCAAACCGAATATATGCAATTTGGTTTAAATTTCGCAATGCATTCATAACATCTTCTCCAATTTTTTTAGAAGAAATAATATTTTCTGAAACCCATGTTTCCTCTAAATTTTGTATCATATTATCAACATCTTCATTGGTAATATCTAATTTCCCACACGATAAAACAATCCCTCTTTTTAACTTTTCTATATCATATAATTCTTTATGATTATTTGATTTCAAAACATGTAAATCCGTTATTTCTATTCGTTCAAAAGTAGTAAATCGCACAAAACAGTCAGTACACTGACGCCGTCTTCGTGTAACATTTTTTTCTTCTACAGACCGTGAATCCACAACTTTTGTATTCAAACTTTTACATTTCGGGCAGTGCATATTTTTTTTATAAAAAGTATAATCTATCCGTTAATAAGTGCTTCTATATGCTGTGCGTGTTCTCCTGTAAAATCTTCATGAAATATAAGAGTCGGACTTTTTACAATTTTAATATGGCGATACACCTCTTTTGCAATTCTATTTTTTGCTTTTTCCAATCGTTCAAAAAAATCTGCATCTCCTCCAATTCGTGAAATCCAAATTCTTGCCTGTGAGAAATCAGATAAAACTTCTACGTTACGTATTGTAAATGCCCCACTTTCTTGCATTGGAAATGTTTGAGAAATTGCAGATGCAACTTGTCTTGAAAACTCTACCGCTAATTTTTCAGTTCTTTTCATATATACACTATGTATAAATTAACTATATAAATAATTCTGAAAAAATATTATATTTTTTTTACAAAATTTTCAACTGATTATTATAATACCGATATTAATTCATCATAATTTCTATACATTTTTGTGCACAATCATCATCTATAAATGCTGGGCTTGTTGCGATACAAACCGAATTTGCCTGTTCCCATGTTTTTGCAATAACCCTTGTTTTTAATTCTAAAGATACAGCACTTCCCTCTTCACCATAAATATCAATATCTAAATTTAAAATAAAATTTTTATGCGTTATTTCAAATGCCTCAAATTCAGCGTGCTGCGTTATACAAATAACTTCTTTTACAAACCCCAGATGCAATGCAATATCTAAATAATCTGAAACCCTGCAATTATTTTGAATAATTCTAATATAATTTTTCATTTTTTCTATGTACTCATTTTTTTCTTCTCTTACACATCTTTCATCTCTCCTCTCTATATTTTTTACAAAATTTTTAATTTCTTCTATTTCTTTACTACATTTTTCATAATTTTGAAAAATTGCATCATCTCTATGTGCATCTATATGAACAACAATAATTTCTGATTTTTGATATATAAATTGCTGAAATAAAAAAGATAAAACTTTATGGTGATTATCTGTTAAAAATATTTGTTTTTCATTTTTTTCTATTATTTGTGCATCATATTTCAACCCAAAATACGGTGTATCATTTGCATTATCATCGTAAAAAACAGGTTTTTCAGATGGTGTAAAATCAAATTTTTTATTATTTATAAAATATTTTTTCCAAACCTCTTCCAGTTTCCAATAAAATTGTTTTGGCTTTGTCATATAAAATTATAAAATATAATGCTTTGCAAAAAAGAGCATATCAGAAAATAAGTTATATCTGCTAGACTCTAAATATACTTCAGTCTTTTATAAATACTCACAATGCTTACTCTTATTTTTATAGAAAACTCTAAAGATTTTCAAACATTGGCTCATACCAATAGAATTCAGCTATTTTTACAGTATAAACAAGCTGAATATAAATATATAAAATTGGTAAACGAAACAGACGCACAAGCAATAAAAATGAAAGAAGAGTTACAGATTAAATCATTTCCTGTTCTTATAAATCAAACAAATGAACACAAAGAAATATTTGAAAATTCGCTTCACGCAATGCGAGAAATTGAAGAGGAACACCCACACCCAATAGGATTTATTGGTCCCGTTGAATCACTTTTTCAATCAACAGGTTTATTATTGCCAAAAACATTTTCAAGCCAAAGCAATGAAACTATTATAAAATTTTTTACTACAATTTTTGAAGAAATTATCGATAAAATAGAATATTCAGATTTTTTAATGGGTCCAACATTTAGTGTTGCCGATTGCGTTTTAGCAGGAGATTTACAAGCAATAGAAAAATGTTTCAACGTTTCTCTTCCAACAGAAATTTCAGAATACATTATACGAGTATCAAAAAAGTGCATATAACCTGCACTTTTTTTTACAAAAATTATAATTATTTGTTTTTATTTTCTAATTCTATAATTCTTTTTTCTAAACGTTCAATTTTCTTTTCCAATTTATTTTCCAGCATTTTTTCTGACTCTTTTGTTTCGTTAATTTTTCTTGAATTATCTACACCTTCTGTTACTTGTTTCGTTTTTTGAAATGAATTTTTTGGAAATAAACCTGTTATAATTTCTTTTAATCCTGCAAAACTTTTTTTAAAAATATTCAAGAAAAGTTCAATTGAATACCCATCTTTCACATATTCATAAATATATGGAATTTCGTAATATTTTCCATTTATTGCTTGAGTAAAACCAACTAATGCAACAAAAAAAACTCCAATAGTTGTCCATGCAAAGAAAATATAAAATGTTCCCAAAAACCACAGAAACATAAAGATTAGAAATAACGCCAATGCTTGCCGAGAATGATGCTGAATAAAATCAGAATCTTTTCGTGTTAACAATAAAATTGGTGATAAAATTAAAAAATAACTTGCAGCTGCAACATCTTTATTTTCCACTAAATCTTTTAATTTTGCATCGTCAAAATTGTCCACTTCATCACTTTTATTTGTCATATTTATTTGTCATAGGATAGTATTATTATTATATTTTTGAATACATATATAATTCTGTTTATTTTATCATTTCTTTAGAATACATACAATCTTTATTTTATAGAATAATTTTACTAAAATATCTTGAGTAATTTTCTAAATATGTTTTCAATCAGCATTAAAATTTACTATACTTTATATGATATGATATGTATCGTATTCATTTATATTTAAAATTTAAAATTTCATGATCACTCATAACATAAAAAAAATTGGAGGACTCATTATTGGAGCTACATTATTTCTTGGTGCAACCGTTTCTGCACAGTCATTTAACGACGTTCCCACTAGCTCAAAATATTACAATGCTATTGAAACACTGGCAAATGCAAAAATTGTAAAAGGATACGATGACGGAACATTTAAACCAGCACAATCAGTAAATCGAGTAGAAGCATTAAAAATGATTTTAAATGCTGCACAAATTGCAACAACCACCTCAACAGGAGATTTTTCAGATGTAGCAGCCGATACGTGGTTTGCTCCATTCGTTTATACAGCAAAAGCACGAGGAATGGTTTCTGGAGACGGAACAACTGGAACATTTAAACCAGCTCGAACAGTTATAAAAGCAGAATTTTTGAAAATGGCACTTTTAGGATTTAATCACAATGTTTCAAAACATAATGAAAAAACAAATGTTGCCGCAGATGTTTCAAATGGAGCATGGTATGTTCCATATTTAAGTTATGCACGAGTTCTTCTTGTAATAGAGCCCGATAATAATAATAAACTGTATCCTGAAAAAACACTTTCTCGAGGAGAATGTGCAGAAATTTTATACCAATTAATTATTTTAAAACAAGGAGGAAATACGCAAAAATATCTTAAACTTACAGAATCAGAATTATTAAATGTAATATTAAAACTTTCAGAAGACAATGTTTCTGCCGCACGAGGACATGTAAATTCATCAGTTACATATTCTGAATTAGCATTAAAATCTAATCCAAATGAAGGCATTGTAAAAGCCGCACATGAAATTGCACTTGGTATGCAAAATTTAGTAACGGCATATGAATACGGAATAAATGGAGAAGCTGAAAACCTTGTTATTTTTGCAAATAAAGCAAAAGAAAAAGCTGGAATTGCATATTCATATAGCACTTCTACGCAACCAATTGGTAAAAAAATTAAAGAATATGCCAATGCATTACTCGAACAAGCTACTTCTAATTAATTTTTTAAATGAAGTTTACACTTGATTTAGGAGGGTCAACTATTGACTTACTATACACCAAAAATAATAAAAAAGAGTTTCATTCACTAGAATCGAAGCTCTTTAATAAAAATATAAAAAATTTTACAGAACAAAAAGAAATAGAAAAATTAGAAAATATTTTAGAATCATTCAATGTATTCAAGATATTAATGACATCAAACAGTCTAAATAATAAAAACATACTTATTATTACTGGCGGATTTTCAAGCAATATACAGCAAAATACAAAACAGATACATACCGTCACTCTTAAAAATCAACTATTTTTAATACAAATAGTTTCAGAATTTACCGCAATTGGAAGAGGTGCGCATATCTGTTCAAACAAAAAATCGGGAATAGCCGTATCAATGGGAACAGGAACCGCAATGGTATATTTCAACGCAGAACACCATAAATATGAACATATTAAAGGAACAGGTCTTGGAGGAGGAACATTTATAGGACTGAGCACAGCACTTTTAAATATATCTGATTTTCAAGAAATATCAAATTTAGCATTATTAGGTCAAAAACAAAACATAGACCTTTCCATTGGAGATATTGTACGAGGAAGCATACCCCTCCTTCCTGCATCTTCCACTGCATCAAATTTTGCAAAATATTCAAAAGATACATCACATGCAGATATAGCACTTGGTATTTCTACAATGATTGCAGAATCAATTACAACCCTTGCTATTGAAAAATGCCTGCGATATAAACAAACTCATATTATTTTTGGTGGAAAATTTTCAAAACTTTCTATTTTACAAAAGCATGTAAAAACAACAACCAAATTATTCAATATAACCGCCATATTTCCAAAAAATTCTGAATATATGACGGTTATTGGTGCGAGTGAAATAATTTAAATTTGAAAAAATCTTATGAACAACTAACGAACACAACGAACATAGTCCCCACTATAGCCGACGTTATAACTCATATTCCCATTGCTAGGTTTAAACACTGTCCAAAAATTACTAGTCCCAAAGGAGCTAGAAGTCCATAACCAAGAAGCATATGTTCTTGCATCTGAACCATCTGCAGAAGTTAATGTATAACTTACGTTATTCTTCGCATACCACTTTGATTGTTAAATTCTTTCAAATTTTTTTTATCAAAGTGGTCAAATTAATCTTAGAACTTTCATATAAATAACTATTCTATTTTTGAAAAGCATTTTAAATAGCAAAGAAAACATGATATTATTTTATAAATAAATTTTAAACACTTTAAATCCTAAAATTATGAGTATAATAATTAAAAATCACAATTTAAAAATTTTTTCTCACTCGGAAAAATATTTACAACAACTCACTTCCTACGGAATTATTGAAAAAGGTCACTTTGAATACAAAGGAAAAGCAGAAGATGGATCACGGCTACGTGGTGAATATTTTGTTAATTTTCGAAAATTAAAAACAAATCAAGAAATAGAACTTTATCCATTATATTGGCAAGCAATAGAAGAATTTTTTGCAGATAAACTATCAGATTTAATAATTGTAGGAGTTGCATTTGGTTCTTTAAGTCTACCAAAAGTTATTCAAACATTAGGATTTGAAAAATACAAAATAGAATATGCATATACAGAAAAGCGAAATGGAATATTAGGACTATACGGAGAGCAAGCTGAAAAGTGCCAAGGAAAACATGTTTTATTTATAGAAGATATTTTTAACAATGGAACATCTATTGCAGAACTCACAAAAACAATACAAGAAAACAGAAAAAAATTTGAATTAAAAGGATACTCTGTTTTATATGGAGTACACCGAGGTCATAAATTTTCAGACGAGCCAAAAGGAGAAATATATGCAATGAGTCAAATTTTTGCACCAGCCGTGCATACATCTAAATTATCAAAAGAAATTTTAGCACGACCATTAAAAGAATATAAAAAATAATTTTTTCTCAATATATATGTCTAATAAAAATATTACACCGTTTTATGATCCATCATTATCATATGATGAAAATTGCAAAACAGGACCATTCGGAGGATTCGCAGATGGCGAAATATATAAAAATAAAGGAGAACCAACTCATGATTTTTTAGGACAAAAAGTTTACTTACCTTTTGGAATTCCTGCAGGACCAATCCCAAATGCAAACTTTTGCGAAGGTGGATTTCAAAAAGGATTCGATATTATTATGTACAAAACAGTTCGAACACGAAGCCACCCATGTAATGCATTTCCAAATATTGTTCCTGTAAAAATAGATGGAAAAAACTTAACATTAGAACAAGCAAGTGCAGGATTAATAATGGGAGAAAAATTCGAAGATCCTATCGCAATTACAAACTCATTTGGAGTTCCTTCCATACCTCCAGAAGAATGGATTCCAGACATGAGAAAAGCTGTAAAATGTGCAGGCAAAGGACAAGTTTTGGTCGCAACATATCTTGGAACACCAGGAAATGGTGAAGATGCGTTTATTCAAGACTGGGTAGATGGTGCAAAAATGATACGAGAAACTGGAGCACCCATTGTAGAGCTAGATTTATCATGCCCAAATGAAGGAAAAAGCTCGTTACTCTGCCATGATACTGAACGAGTTGTAAAAATTGTACACGCAATTCAACCTATATTTAAAAGTAGTAATATTCCTGTTTTAATAAAACTTTCGTATTTTTCTTCAGATAAAAAATTAAAAGATTTTATAGAAAAAGTCGCACCGTATGTTGCAGGGTTTAATGCAATAAACACCATTGCAGGAGATGTACGAAAAGCCGATGGATCACAAGCGTTACCAGGAAAAGGACGGTTAATTTCTGGAGTATGCGGAGCTCCAATAAAATGGGCGGGAATTGATATGGTACAACGAATGGCAAAAATTAGAAAAGAATCTCAATCTAAATTTATAATTATTGGAACAGGAGGAGTCACAACCCCATCTGACTATAAAGAATATATTGAAGCAGGAGCAGATGCGGTTATGAGCGCAACAGGTGCTATGTGGAATACAGATTTAGCAAAACAAATAAAACAAGAAATTTTATAAAAATTTAAGCCAAATTTACAATAAAAACACCTATCACAGTCAGAATATTTAAGATTGTAATAGGTGTTTTTGAGTGTGCAAAATAATAAATATCAATTAAACCTATTTATCGGCTAAAAATTTTTCTACTCGAGATGCTCCAGCCGTTGCTTCCAAATTTTCATTTAAATAAATAACCTTGGCATTATTTTTTCCAACTTTTTCAAGCGTTTCAATTCGTGCAGAATCCAAAAGAAATTTTAAAATATCTTTTCCAGTAAGAGATGCATCAGAAGCTCTTATTTCATCAATTGACTCTTTAAATCCTTTTGAAATAGCCATTCGTTGTTCTGCCATTCCTTCTCCTAATAATTTCTTAGATTCTTTATCTGCTTCAGCTTCTTTTACCATTGTAATTCGTTTTGCTTCTGCTTCATTTAAAGCCGCTTCTTTCATTTTTTCTGTTTCAACAATTCTATTTAATGATTTTAACACAAGTTCATCTAATTGAATATCTTGTACTTGAATAGAATCAAGCGTATATCCAAATTGATCCAACTTACGTCGCAACGCTTCTTCTATAGCATCTCCCATTTCATGTCGCTTTGTATAAATTTCTTTATGCGTAAATGTCGAAATCATAGCTCTCACTTGTTCGTCGATTGTAGCACGAATTAATATTTCTGGATTATCTATTTCATATACCGATTGAAAAATACTTTCATCATCATTTTTTACAAAATATACAACATTTAATCCAATTCCAACCGAAACATTATCTCCAGTAAGACCATCTACAAAAACATGAAAATTTATTTTATATAAATCTTGGTCTTTTGTCCATTCTAAAAATGGAATAATCACATTGAACCCAGGTCGCAAAATTCGATTAAATTTTCCAAGAAATTCTACAAGCTTAACCGTATTTTGCCGAACAATTCGTACTCCCAATACAAGCAATAATAAATCTAAGAAAAAACCAATAACTAAACCATCAATACCAAATATTACATAAAACAATACAGGAAAAGCAATAAACAATAACATCAAAATAATTTTCATACAATATGATTTAAAATATATATAATTCTCACCTCTATAATATAATGGCAACAACCCAATACACAAATTAGACAATAAATTTTTCTAATTCAAAAACTGTTTTTACTTGCACTAATTTTAAATTATCACCAACTTTTATATTTTTTTCTAATAACTCTTCTGTTAAGAGAGTGAATGCTTGAGATGAAATTGTCGGAATTACCGCCTGTGAAAATCCAAGTTTTTGAGCTTCTTGTAATCGTTTCGAAATATTATTTACAGCACGAATTTCTCCAGAAAGTCCAATTTCTCCAAAAAATACAGTTTTTTCTGGTAATGCAATTTTTTTCTTTGACGAAATTAAAGATGCAACAATAGCTAAATCTGCCGATCGTTCTTTAATTTTTAATCCTCCTACAATATTTATAAACACATCGTCATTTTCAAGTTTCGCAGAAGTATACCGAGCAACAACTGCCAATAAAATTTCTAAGCGATTTGAATCAAATCCACTATTTGAACGCTTTGGATATCCAAATGCTGTTGCATTCGTTAATGATTGAATTTCTATCAAAAAAGGACGAGATCCCTCTACTCCAGCATAAATAGCACTCCCAATAGCATTTGGTAATCTTCCTGATAAAAATGTAGCAGACGGATTTTTTACCTCTTTCATTCCCGAAGAATGCATAGAAAAAACACCAATCTCTGAAACATCTCCAAATCGATTTTTCCGTGATTTTAAAATTCTAAAATCACTTCCACTTTCTCCTTCTATATGCAGCATAGTATCAACCAAATGTGCCATTGTTTGTGGACCTGCCATTTCCCCTGTTTTTGTTACATGACCAATTAAAATAGTTGGAATATTATATTTTTTTGAAAGAAGCATAATTCTTTCAGTCACTGCTACATTTTGCGTAACAGAACCAGACATTGATTCAATTTCAATAGATGCCAATGTTTGAACAGAATCAAATAAAATAAATCCTGTATTTTCTATATCGAGTGATGCAATTGCTGTTTCTAAAATACTTTCAGAAAGCAAAAATAAATTTTTTGGTGGAGTCTGAGTAATTCTATATAATCTATCTGTTATTTGACTTTCAGACTCTTCTCCAGAAATAATAACTACTTTTTTTTCTGGTATTTTTTCTGCAATTGCCAAACATGCTTGCAGCGAAAGTGTCGATTTTCCAATTCCAGGATCACCAGTTAAAAGCGTAAGGCTTCCCTTAAAAAATCCTCCTCCTACCACTCTATCTAATTCAGAAATATCTGTTTGAATTCTGAGATTTTTATTATCCCCTGATGCATTTTTACTCTTTGCTAAAATATCAATTGGAGACATTATTTTTTTTTTACCTTCTCCATTGCTCATTCCTCTAATTTTATGTCCTAATTTTTCTTGAGTTTTTTTTGAAATTTTTACTTCTTTAAATTCTTTTAATGTATTCCATTCTTTACATGACAAACATTGTCCTGACCATTTTAAATGAACATCTCCACATTCTTGACACAAATATTGAATAGAATTTTTAGCCATAACAATAATAATAAATTTATATATAATTAATACATAAATCATAACAAAAAAACTCAGAATATAAAATTCTGAGTGTTTTTGTTATGAACCGAGAAATAAGTCTAAAAATTATTTACAAATTTTAGCAATAACTTCTTTTGCTTTTTCTTGTCCTCCAAGACCAAAAGCAATACCTCCTGCAAGAGTAACAATTCCAACAATTCCAGAGAATAATGTTTGAATTAAGTCTGCAGCAATATTTAATTGATTTAATACAGCCATTACTGTAAATACAAGCACTGCTATTTTAGCTGCATTAGCGACTGTTTTAGCCGTAGATGTATCAGAAAATAACGAAGAAGAATCTTCAATTAATTCTTTCACAAAATTTGCAACTGCAACTCCAGCAACAAGCAGAATAATTGCTACAATACCATCAGAAATGATGAATGTAAGAATATCTTGCATAAGAGCTGAAAGTGCTTCAATTCCTAATACATTAATAGCTGCCATATAAAGAGCAACTTTAGCAACAACACCAATTACTCCTGCAACTGCAGCAGATGGAGCAATATCAACACCAAATTCTTTTAGTTGACCTGTTAAACCAATTTTATCAAAAAATGCATCTACATGTACTTTTTCCAATGCTACTTGAACAAATTTCAAGATTTTTTTAATAATCCATCCTCCAACAAGAATAATTATCAATGCAACAAGTGCTGGTTTGATAAATTCCATTGCTCCACCCAGTGTAGATAAAACTGTATCAAGAATTCCTTGAGCTCCTGAAACCGCTGAATCTGCCATGTCACTTGTCGTATAAATTGCGTAGTCTACAGCTTTCATAAATAATAAAAAGTAAAAATATATATTACAATTTATAGTGTTACATACTCAAATTTAATCATCAATACATATATTGTATTTATTCTTGTAAAAACATAAAAAATAGAATACAATAATATGAAATTGTAAAAAATTTATTTAAATATGTACCAAATGATAAGCAACTTAAATACACATAAATCAATAATTGATTGGGCAATATTTGCAACTTCTATTGAAGTTTTTATTTGGGGACTTGTAGATCCTTTATATTCTGTTTTTATTAATTCTGTTGCAAACGACTACTTTTTAGTAGGGCTCATTTTCGCATTTAAATCAGCGGTTGGACTTCTTTCTATATTTTTTTTAAACAGAATACTACGACATATCCCCTCTATTCAAGCGTTGTTTATATCATATATAATGGTATTTACAGTGTTTATAGGATTTTTTATTGCAGGAATTACTCAATCTGTTATTCCTCTTTTAATTGCATCGTTCATAAACGGAGTTGCATTTATTTTACGAAAAAATGCAAAACAAGATATTTTAATGAATGAGATAAACGAAACAAATGCAGGTACTATTTTAGGAAAAAACGTAGCAACAAGTTACAGTTTTTGGGCAGCAGGAATGATAGTTGGAGGATTCGTAATATTTCTTGTTGAAAAAATATCGCTTCCTCATGCGTATTTAATTACAGCAGGATTATGGACAAGTTTATACTTTCTCTTTACCGATAAATTTAAAACATTTAAAAAAATAAATATTTCAGATATTTGGATTGATATAAAAGATGTAATAATAAAAGATAAAATTTTTTTAACTACATTTAAAAAAATGAAAACATATTCATCTGAATTAAATTATTCAATAATACTCGTAATGTTTATGGAAATGACATCTCGAATTAGCCTTTTATTTGTACCACTGTTAGCACAAGATTTAGGACTACCGTTCTTTCAAATATTTTTATTAAGTGCATTCATGCTCCTTCCAATGGTTTTTACCTACGGATTTTCACACATAGCAGATAAATACAATAAACTTACTTTAATTGTATACGGAATTGCTTTATCACTTATACCATTGTTGTTTTTAACAACAACAAATCAACCAATAGAAATTGCCATTGCCAGTAGTGTTATTTCTTTATGCTTAGCACTTCTTCAACCTTCAGTTTTAGGACTTGCAGGAAATTTAACACCATACTCCGAAAAACACTCAGTTGTTCAACTTGAATTATTTTTTCAATCAATTGGAGCAATTATTGGATCTGTAGGACTCGGAACTATTGCTAACATTTATGGAATTCAAATCGCATTTTTATTTGTTGCAGTTATTGCATTTATATTTCTTTGCGTTGCCATATATCTGCATTTTCATATTGAAGAAAAAGCAGATCATGAAATTTTAGCTATAAGAGAGAAACAAAATGCTCCAAAGTCTGCATTTCGAAAAGTTATTGAACATGTTCATTTTGATGCCAGCAGGCATACACAATAAATAAAAACAGAATCTACAATATTTTCACCATATACCCACACACTTCTTCATATCCCCATTTTCTATAATATTCTCGAGTACCAATTCCTGCAATAATTACCATTTTTTCTTTCTTCCATTCTTCACGAGCAATTTTTTCTGATTCTTCAATCAGTTTTCGCCCAAGCCCCCTGTGTTGCCCAACCTCTTCACTTCCCTGCCCTTCTCCAACAGAAATTTCTGAACCATAACTGTGAACTTCTCGAATGAGTGCAGAATTTTTTAATACATCTCTAAACTCTTTATTTTTTATTTCTTCAACTTTTTCCCCTACATTTTCTTCTGGATTTCGGAGTCTCAACAATGCAAACAGTTGAGATTTATCATCACTTTCAAAACTTAAAAATACTTCTTGCCCATCTGATGCGTCATAATTTCTTCGTTTTAACACTGGCTTTTCTGGTTTTTTATCTGAAAATCCAACTTCTCGTGAACGAATATCTTTAAACAAATTTTTAGATTTTTCCGCCAAATTATTTGCATTATAAAATTCTTCTCCTACAATTTCTAATAATTTTTTTGGCTGTTCTTGTAAAATTTGTCGCAGATTAGAAAATTTTGCTCCATCTAAAATATTTGTAGCGGGAATATCTCGCATTAACCGCATGATTCTTGTCCATTCTGGAACATACAATTGAAATTGTACCAATAATTTTACCAATTCTTTATCATGCATTGGTGTAAAATTTCCTGCATTCCAAATTCCTTCCAATTCAGATGTTGGCAAAACCATACACGGATAAATTTTTATAAAATCTGGTCTAAAATCTTGATTTAAAAATACTTCTTTCATCATTTCTAAATCTTTTTCTGGTGTTGAACCAGGCAACCCTGGCATTAAATGAAAACATACTTTAAATCCAAAATTTTTCATTCGCTTCATTGCTCGAATTACTTCTTTTCTCCCGTGTCCTCGTTTTGTTAATTTTTGAATATCGTCGTCCAATGTTTGTACTCCGACTTCAATTCGAGTACATCCATAATTTCTCATTCGAATTAACTCATCTTCTGTAATAAAATCTGGTCGAGTTTCAAGTGTCAAACCAATAATTCGGTGCGAAACCGTTTCATTTATTTTTTGTAATGCATGCAAACTTTTTTTTTCAGATTTTTTTTCAATTTCCTCTAAACTAATTATTTTTTTAGAAAATTCACCAGATGTTTTCAACAAAATATCCCCTTCTTTTTTTCCTGCTTTTAAATGCGTTTCATCTAAATCTAATAATTTTTCTAAATCTTTTATTGTTGTGCAAATTCTAAAAATTTCTAAATTTTCTTTTGTATTATATTCTTCAAATTCTTCGGCAGAAAATATTTTTCCCCACCCTGCTGCCAAAGTTTTTACTCCTGCTAATTTCCCTTCTTTCATATCAGAAATTGTATCTCCAATAAAAAATGTTTCACGTGCTTCTTGCTTATATATCTCCAAAATATTTTTCATACTTTCACTTTTTGCAATTTCTGCATCTCTCCCAATAACCTGTTTAAATAATCCAGAAATAAAATGTTTTTTCAAAAATTTATCAATAACTATTTTCTGATTTGCCGAAACAATAATTAAGTCAAAATATTGAGAAAGTGTCTGCATTAAAGGAACTATATCTGAAAAAAGAGAAACTTCATCTGAATATTTTTCTTCTTCTAATTGTGATAATTTTTCTTTTACAACATCTGCACCTTCAAAATTCCACACATCATGCTGTGTAAAAATAGATTTTACACCTTCTACAGTCATATCAATCCCTGCTTCTTGGAATAATTGTATAGAATTTCCAAAAACAAAATCGTATGAATCAGCAATAACCCCGTCGAAATCTACAAATAATGCTGGATTTTTTTTATTTCTAATTGGGTCAATAAAACCATCACCTCCCTCTATAATATTTGTTTCTTCATCAAAACTATTTGCCGCTTCATAAATATTTTTTATATACCAGTTTTGATATGTTTTTGGCAAAAAGCTCCATGTCCCACCCATCACAATAATTTCAATTTTACTTGCAGGATGCCCAGATTCTGTAAGAGCAATAATTCTATTTTTTACTTGGTCAAATGGATCAAAATTATTTCGTAATGCTCGTGCAGCAGCAGGTTGGTTTTTCATATAACTTTTTGGCATTCTGTCTTCTGTTGGACAATATGTACATTTCCCAGGACATTCAAATGGTTTTGTAAGCATTCCTATAGGAGAAACTCCAGAGATCGTTCTCACTACTCTTTTTTGAATTACTGCCATTAATTTATCTGGCAAATTAATATTATTTTTTTGTGCTGCAACAATTAATTCACGATTTTTTAGAGTCGGAATATTATGAGCTTGTGCAAAATGATTTTTTCGTGCTTCCAATTTTTTTATATTTTTTGGAATATCGGCAAGCAAGTCTTCTAAAAACAAAAGACTTTCTTTTTCGTATTCCAATATTTGATGTTTTTTAAAATTAACCTGTTTTTTTTCGTGAGACATAATTTTTATAATATTTATTTATTATTTCGCATGCATTACACTGCTAAAATTTTCTGGATACCCTTCTGCATTTTCTATTCGCCATTCACATTCTGTTTTCAATTTTCCTTTAATTGCAAATCCAGACGCTTTTTTATGCCCTCCTCCATCAAAAGTCTTAGAAATTTCTGTTAAATCAACATCATCTCGCAATGTTCGCATAGAACCTTTTACCTTTCCATCTTTTCGCTCTGTTAATAAAATAGAATACAACGATTTTGGAACAGCATTTAAATAATCTACAACTCCTGTTAAATCATCTAAATTTGATTTTGTTTGTTGAAAATCAAAATGAGTTACAAAAGACGAAGCAACTCCATCTTTATTTTGTGAAATTCGAGATAAAATTCTTCCCCACAGTTTGAGTTTTTCTAACGACTTTGTTTGAAAAATATTTTTAGAAATTGCTTTTAAATTCGAACCTTTTTTCAATAAAAAACTTGCCTCTGCAAATGTTTCAGATGTTGCATTCGAATGCAACAAAGAACCTGTATCGGTATATAATCCCATTTGCAAACAAGTTGCCATTTCTGGTGTAATTTCCCACTGTAATGCTCGTAAAATTTTTGAAACCATTATTGTTGTAGATGCAACCGTTTCAATTACAATATTCACATCTCCATATATTTCATTTGAAACATGATGGTCTATATTTATAAGTGGTATTTTTTTTTGAATTTTTGGATTGTCAGTTTTTTGATTAAACAGCTCGGGGTATTCCTCATGCAATCCAAACATTTTATATGTTCCTCCGTCTAAACAAATAGCTAAATCATATTTTGAGGGTTCAAAAACAGAAGTATATTCTAATGCTTTTTCTGTAAACTGAAATTCTATTGGAAGAGGGTCTGTATCAAAAAGTGTTACAGTTTTTCCAAACTTTTCTAAAATATGTGCCAATGCCATAGCACTTCCAGAAGTATCTCCATCTGGTCTTTGATGTGAAATCAATACAATATTTGTTGCATTTTTTATCTCTTCATACATTTTTTTTAGCTCATTTCTAAATTGACGTTTAAAATCTATATCTCTTTTTTCTAGCAAATTACCAGACATATTTTTATAAAAAAAATTAAATTTATATTATTTTTATATATGTTTGTTTTTAAGAATATATCTTCACATATTCTGAATAAGTATGCAAACTTTTTAATTTTATTTACAATACAAGAACTCAAACTATCGCAATTCGCTTTTCAACATTTCAATTTCATCTTTTAAATCAGCGGCTTTTTCAAATTCTAAATTTTGAACAGCAATATCAAGTTTATCTTCTAACTCTTTAATCCATTCTTTTAAATTATCTTTTTTAGATTTAGAAATTTTTGTTTTTCGTTCTTTCTTTTCTATATTTAACGCTTTTACATGTTTTATAATAGTTGTTGGAATAATTCCATGCTTTACGTTATACGCTCTTTGAATATCCCTTCTTCTATCTGTTTCTTCTATGGCTTCTTCCATTGCAGGTGTCATTACATCGGCATACATAATTACTAACCCCTTACTATTCCGTGCAGCCCGTCCAATATTTTGCAGTAGTGCATCTCGTGAACGCAGGAATCCTCGCTTATCAGCATCTAAAATTGCAATCATAGAAACTTCTGGAATATCCAATCCCTCTCTCAAAAGATTCACTCCTACAATTACATCCAATTCACCAAGTCGTAATGCTTGAATTGTTTCAATTCTTTCTATATTTTCTATTTCCGAATGCAGATATTTTGACCGAATACCAATTTCATCGAAATATGCTGAAAGTTTTTCTGCCATTTTTTTTGTTGCAGTCGTCACCAAAACTTTTTCATTTAATTTAATTCTGTTAGAAATTTCAATATTTAAATCATCAATTTGGTTATTCGCTTCACTTTCAGAAACTGTATGTAATGTTGAATCCCATTTTTCACTTTCCGACGGACGAATAGAAATAATAGGGTCAAGAAGACCTGTTGGACGAATAACTTGTTGTGCAAAATCTTTTTTCCTATCACAATTAAGATATTCATATTTCCCTGGTGTTGCCGAAACATAAATTGCTTTATTTATCTTTCCTTCAAATTCTTCAAATTTTAAAGGTCTATTATCATGTGCAGATGGCAGTCTAAAACCATGATCTATCAATGTATTTTTTCGAGATAAATTCCCATTATGCATCGCCCCAATTTGTGGAATAGTAATATGAGATTCATCTACAAATAAAAGAAAATCGTCTGGAAAAAAATCCAATAAAGTCGAAGGTGGCATTCCTGGTTTTTCCCCAGATAAATATTGAGTATAATTTTCTATTCCATTACAATATCCCGTTTCCAACAACATTTCTATATCATATTCACTTCGCGTTTGAATTCGCTCTGCTTCAACCATTCTTCCTTCTTCTTGGTACCATTTCACTCGTGCTTTTACATCAACTTTAATATCTTCTACACATTTTTTAATTTTTTCTTTTTGTGTAACCGCATGCTTCGCAGGAAAAATAACCACTTTTTCATGGCTTCCTAAAATTTCTCCAGTAAATGGATCAATTGCCGTAATTCCCTCAATTTCATCTCCAAAAAATTCTATTCGATACGCGTGTTCTTCTGCTGGAGGGTACACTTCAACAGAATCTCCCATTACATGAAACATTCCAGGTTTAAAATCGGAAGCGACTCGAGTATATTGAATTTCTGAAAATTGTTTTAATAAATCGTTTCGTACAATTTCTTCTCCAACTTTTAATTCTATTGCTAATGCTTCATAATCTTTCACAGAACCTAATCCATAAATACACGAAACAGACGAAATAATAATTACATCATCTCGAGTTAATAAATTATATGTTGCGGCATGTCTATGCCGATTAATTTCATCATTTATAGTTGCCTCTTTTTCAATATATGTATCACTCGCTGGCATATATGCTTCTGGTTGATAGTAATCATAATATGATACAAAATATGAAACCGCATTATTTGGAAAAAATTCTTGAAATTCTGTACAGAGTTGTGCCGCTAAGGTTTTATTATGCGCTAAAATTAATGTTGGTTTTTGCTGATCTTGAATAATATTTGCCATGGTAAATGTTTTACCAGTTCCTGTTGCTCCTAAAAGAGTTTGATGCCTTTTATTTTCATTTAATCCTTTTATTAAAAATTCTATAGCCGTTGGTTGATCTCCCTTGGGTGTAAATTTTGATTTTAGTTCAAATGCTTTATGAACTTTTGTAATTTTAGGAAGATTCAAAGGTGTATCTGTCATATAAAAATATGTAAATTATGCGTGAAAATATTTTAGCATGAGTTTTATTATTTGAGTAGGAAATTTCTTCTATTGTACTTATATATATATTTGCTATAATTTTTTTAAAAACATATGTATATTAAAAAAAAATAATGAACAATAATAATTCATACAAAATAGAATGCGTACAATGTAAATCTGTGTTCACAGAAGAAGAAACCATTACACGATGCCTAAAATGTGGACAAGCATTAGATATTATTTTTGATATTGAAAAATTAAAAAAAACAATAAATATTTATAACCTAAAAAATACCCCTATTTCTGCAATGAAATATTTAGATTTTTACCCATTAAAAGACAGACAAAATATAATTTCTTTAGACGAAGGAGCCACTCCATTGGTAAAATCAAAAGAATTATCAAAAAAATATGGAATTAAAAATTTATATATTAAAAACGAAGGAGCAAATCCAACAGGAGTTTTTAAAGATAGAGGGTCACTTGTAGAAATTTCAAAAGCAGTTGAATTAGGAGCAGCCGGAATTGTTGTGGCTTCTACAGGAAATATGGCAGCTTCCGTTTCTGCATATTCTGCACGAGCAGGTATTCCTTGTTATGTACTGGTTCCAGATACAACCCCACTTGGAAAATTATCACAAAGTTTGGCATATGGTGGAAATGTAATAAAAGTGAGAGGAACATATGCAGATTGTGTTCGACTTTCAAGCGAAATGTCAGAAAAATATGGATACCTTTTAGCCGGAGACTACGCATTTCGAGGCGAAGGACAAAAATCAATTGCCTATGAAATTATTGAACAATTAAATTGGAATGTTCCAGATGTTGTTTTAGCACCAGTTGGATGTGGAACAAATTTATATGGAATTGCAAAAGGATTTTTTGAATGGTTTCAATTAGGATTAATTGATAAAGTGCCACGAATTATTGGAACTCAACCCGAAAAAGCAGATACTCTTTGTTCAGCATTTCATGCAAATGAAAAAGAACACAGGACTATTCAATTTCCATCATCTCTTTGTGGAGCTGTAAATATTGGAGCCCCTTTAGATGATATGAAATTATTAAATATTATTCGTGATTCAAAAGGAAGTTTTGAAATAATTGATGATACAAGTGTTTTAGAATCTCAAAAAGACATGGCAATGCTTGCATCGGTATTTACAGAACCAAGTGGAGCAATTCCAATTGCGTGTTTAGAAAAATTAAAATCTAAAAATATAATATCAGAAGACGATGTAGTGGTTTGTATTGCCACAGGAGTAGGACTAAAAGATTCACACTCCGCAACAATATTATTTCCAGATTTTCCTGCAGTAGAAAATACTATAGAAGATATTACCGAATTTTTAGATTCTGGAATTTTAGATTTAAAATCAGATAAAAATAATAGTGAAATTTTATTTTCTACAAAACCATCAAATCCTGATATTAAAAAAATAGCGGAAGATAAATTTAGTTTTGATTCTTCAAAAAATTTAAAATTTTTTAAAGAACTATGCGAAGAAACAGATCTCTTTTTTGAAAGACGATCTGAAATGAAAAAAAGTGAATTTCAAGCAATATTAGAAGAAGTAATTGCGAATTCTAAATCGTCAGATAGTGAAATATTAAAAATTGTAGATGTGATAGGAACTCATTATTTTAGTAAAAAAGCAAAAGCGAAAGTTATTATACAATTTAAAGGAGAAGAAATTTCTGCAGAAGCAACTGGAACGGGTTCTGTTGATGCTGCTATTTCTGCTATAGAAAAAGCATTAAAACAAAAAACAGAATATAAAATAAATTTAGATAATTTTGAAGTAAATGTACAAAGTGGTGGTTTAGATGCCAGTGTTCGAGTAAAAATCAAATTTTCAGATAAAAATAATAATTCGGTTACCGTTATAGGAGTTTCTCCAGATTTAGTAGTCGCATCACTTATGGCGTATCAAAAAGGATTTGTACGATTGTTTATGAAAAAACAATGAAAATATTAATTATTAAAGATAACCACAGACTTACACAGAATTTTTACCAGATGTTTTACGTAAAAAAATAGATATCAGAAACTGTACGAGGCGTTGGATACCGAATTTTAGACATATAAAATAATATTATTTTATATGTCTTGACATTAAAAAAAATCAAAAATTTAAACTGGCTCTCATATTTTTTATTCCAATAATATTTCTTTTTGGCATATTTTCATTCGCGGTGCATCAGAATTATATTTCTCAAATTTCATATCTAGACGAAAAATTACAAAACTCTTCTTCCCATATATCACCAGAAAATGTCAAACAAAATGATTGGGAAATCCAAATGATGCATTGCATGCATTAACACCAATAACTCTTATACAAGCATTAAAAATAAACAAAATATTCAACAAGAAGAAATTCTTACATTTTTAACAAATATTACAGAAGATACAAAAAATAACTCAGTAAATAATATCAATATTTCTGAATCAATTACAACACTACTAAAAATTGCAATTAATGCATCAGGAGTAAATGTATAATTTGGGTCACCGTATGGATCAACATATCGTTCTAAATTATGAGCAATTAAAATAATCACTTTCTACTTCTTCTACTTCTTCTACTT
>DQTD01000073.1 GCA_016839105.1 Candidatus Altimarinota bacterium | reverse complement strand
TTTTTTAGTTCTTCTGTAAATTCAGAAATTGTTAATTGTTCTGATTCTTCGTTATTTAAAAAATTATAAAGGAAGATTCCCATTACTCCTGCAAGTAAAATTTGCATGATTAAGTCGTAGCTTATTCCAAAAATCCCAGGTTTTTTTCCTGTATTTTTTAGTCGAATATGTAATAATTTTTTTAATTTTGAATCATCAGTATTTTTATCTGATATATCATTTTTATTTTCAGAATTTTCTTCTTTTAATTGTTTCTCAATCTGTATTAATGCAGTTTCTGTGTGTTTTTTTTGAAGCTTTTCTACTATTTTTTGTGCTTCAAGAATTTCATCTTGAATATCTTCAAGTACTTCCATATTTTGAATATCGTTATCAGTAAAAACTTTTGGTTTTTTTATTTCTTTTACTGTGATAATTTCTTCGTTATTCTCTTGTTTTTTATTCCAGTTAGGAGGTGTTGGCATTTTCTATTTATAAATTATAAAGTTCGTCTATTATATCTCATTTTTATTTATTTCCCAATAGCAGTTATACCAGATTGAACAACGTCTTTAATTCCAAACGTTGTCATTATTTCTATAAATTCTTGAATTTTATCAGGATGTGCGGAATATTGAAATGTAATATCTTTGTTATTTAAATTTACAATTGTTGCATTATAAACAGCTCCAAATTGTAAAACTTCAGCACGAGATGCACGTGTGGCATTTACTTTCAAAAACAATGATTCATGCAATATTATATCAGTGCTATCACCATTATATATAGAAACTTTTAAAACATTTATGAGTTTATGTAAGTGTTTTGAAACTTGAGTAGCATCAACGCCTTCTTCAAGATTGATAATCATTTTAGAAAAATTTTTATCAATCATTGGTGCAACTGTGAGCGAGCAAATATTAAAATTTCGTCGCCGTAAGAGAGAAGACACTTGGTTCAAAACTCCCGGAGTATTGGAAACAGTTGCTATAATTATTTTAAACATAAATATAGTATAAATAAAATTAGTTAATAAGATTTTTTTCTTTTAAATTTTTTTGTTGTGCAAAGTATTCTTTAAGTCCATATACAGAAGAAAGAACAATTATGTAAATAAAATATGTGACACACAGTTTGATAAAAATATTAACATTAAGAATTTCTGTCCAGAGTTGTATGAATCCAAGAATTCCGATACATATAGTTGGAATGAGAAATAAATATAACATGTTCGTTTCTTATAAAATAAATTATTATTATGCTTGTTTTTCCATCACAACAACCATTGCTTCAACTGTAAAAAATAAAAAAGATCTTCGAATTTCTTTTTCCATTGTTACAACTTTCCATCCTTCTTTTGCATGAATATTTAAAAATTCTGCAAATTTTATGGGATCAACTTTTGACGATCCAAGCAAGATAGATCCCAATGCACTTTCAGCAAAAATAACAACTTGATATTCAACGTTATGACTTAATATACTCATATGATTTTATTAAATTTTTTATAGAATTATATTCGCAAATTTTTTTTAAATATTCAAGATTATTCAATAAAAAAATACTCTCAATCCTTTATTTGATATAAATTGATTGAAAGTGTTTTTCCTAATTTTTATGCATACAAATAAACTTGCTGATTTATTTATAGGGTTTGGTGCTTATTTTATGTGTTTCTATTGTTTACTAGATTTTATTGCAGATTTACAAAGATTCCGCCAATCATATGGAAAGCGATAATTTTCATATGCCCTAATAATTGTTGCAAAAATAGACCAAGGAGTTTGTTTATAGTACATGAATGAATTTCCATTTTCTAAATTTGGATTATAATTTTCTAAAATATCTAAAGGGAAATCATGTGCAATAATTGGAATTACTCCTTTTGAAAGTGCGTGCTGTACTTCTAAAATTGTTGATTTGTCTTGTGAAAATGTAAGTAATATATCTGAGACTTCATACGCTTCTAAATATTCATCTTCATCAATAATTGTGCAAAGAGCAGAATGATCTTCTGCAAAAGCCATAGCGATTTCTTTATTTTTTTCAGATGCATTTCCACGAATTACAATTTGAAATCCCATATCAGATAATCCTGGTAATAAATCAGCCCAAAGATTTGAATTGTTTTCGTCAAAAAGCGGAGTTGCAATAAACACAATAAAATGATTTTTGTCTTCATATAGTCCATATTTTCGTTGAAATTTTTCTTTAATAGTAAGAACAGTTTTTTTTATTTTTTTATTCAATGTTGTTGTTTGTGTAACTGTTGTTGTTTGTACTGCTTTCATATAAATTGTAAAATATGTAATTGTTTGTTTGTGTCTGAACTGTTACTGTTCAGATAATTGTATCAGATAATTAATTGTAATTCAATTATCTACCCTTGCATATTTAAATAAATATCTTTAAATAATAAATATATACTTACATTATGAATACTAAAAAAATTTTACTGATAGATATTTCTCATATGTTTTTTCGTGCATATTATTCATTTCCAAAAAATTTACGAGATGGAAATGGTGAACCTATAAATGCTATATTTGGGGTTGCTCAAATTATGCTTTCGGCAATAGAACGACACAAACCTGATTATATTTTAGGAGCAAAAGATTTGGGAAAAAAAACGATTAGATCAGATAAAATGCCAGAATACAAAGGGCATAGACCTGAAATGGATGATGATTTACGAGTACAAATTCCAAGAGTATATGAAATGTTGATGAGCTGGGGAATACCAATTTATTCAGTAAAAAATTATGAAGCAGATGATGTAATTGCATCTATTACGAATTTATATGATGGAAATCCTGATTTTAAAGTGGAGATTTTAACAGGAGATGCTGATGCATTTCAGTTAATTTCTTCAAATGTATCAGTTTTAAAACCATCAAAAGGAGAAAATATTGAGTTTACACGAGAGATTTTATTTGAAAAAAAAGGATTTTATCCAGAAGAAGTATGTGATTTTAAAGGAATTGCAGGAGATGCCTCTGATAATTTAAAAGGAGTTGCAGGTGTTGGAGAAAAAGGAGCTATTACGTTTATCCGTGAGTATGGAGATTTAGATAAAATTTATGAAGCTATAGAAGAGGGATTAGTAAAAGGTGTAAAACGAAAAAAAATGATTGCAGGAAAAGCGGATGCTTATTTTACAAGAGAAATGGCAAAATTGTATAGGAATTTAATAATTGATGGTTTTGATTTAGATGATGGAAATTTAGATGATTTTACAATTGATACTGCCTGTATGTATTTTGATCAAGAATTGGGATCAAATACGCTTCAAAATAGAATTAAAACAATTTTTAATTATGAAGAAGAAGTAGATAATTCAAAGGAGCAAATCGAATTATTTTAATGTACTATGATTTCTTTAATTTTTTCTTTGGGAAATTCACTTTGAATTAATAATAAAAACGAAGAAGAATGTGAATGAAGTGTTTGTTTCCAGCTTGAAGAAGTTGTAGAAATGAACACTTTTTTGTTTTGATATTTTTTTACAGTACAAAATTGAAAAACTTCGTCTCCAAAATGGTCAGATAATATAATTCTAGTTTTTTCTAAAATTAAAGAAGCGTATGCCTCTTTGTTGAGTCCTTGTTTTTGTAAAAATTTAGAAATTAATTCAGAAAAATGTTTCATTTTTGGTATATCGAAAAAAATTAGTCTTCTAAATCAAGTTCTGTTGTTAGCTCTCCAATCACTTTATCTATAAATAAGACACCGTCTAAATGGTCTATTTCATGTTGCACAATTCGTGCATCGAAATCGCTTAATGTTCGAGTTTTTGGAAGAAATTTTTCATTATAAAATTTTAATTCAATTTTGTTCCATCGTTCTACTGTTCCAAATCTGTTTGGAATAGATAAACACCCTTCTTCGTCTTGATTTGTTGTTTTTGAATGTGTGAGAATTTCAGGATTGATTAACACTGTTGTTTTTTTTCCAAGTACGGCTAAAATAATTCGTATATTTTTTCCAATCTGTGGAGCTGCAAGTCCAACACCGGTTTCTTCTTTTGCTAATGTTTTTCTCATTTTCTCTATCAATTTTTTATGTGTTTTATCCAGTTTTAAAACTGGATCAGAAATTGTTCGCAGAGTTTTTTTTTGGTCAGAGTTTTTTACCGTTATTATATCAAAAGTGCTTGCCATTTTAGAAATATCTAAAAAGAATAAGTATATATTCTTAGTATAATAAAATGTGAAAATTAAGTATAATCAAAATAGAAATAAAAAATAAGAAAATATAATTTTATATATTTTATGAAAATAATTGGGTTAGATATTGGATTTGCTCGTGTTGGAGTGGCGATTGGAGAAAGTGATATTAAATTGGCATTTCCAAGAGAACAGCTAAAATTTGAAGAGTATTTGCCAAAATTACAAAAAATAATTAGAGAAGAAAATGTAACAGCAATTGTGATTGGAGACCCTAAAAGTTCAGAAAATTTGGAAGATTCAAGTTATGTAAAAGATTCTGGAAAAAAAAAGTATAAAAATGATCATAGAGAAAAAACTTTACGTGAAAAAGAAAATATAAAATTAACCCTTGGTTTACCTGTTTTTGTTTTTGATGAACGATTTACTACGCAAATTGCTGAAGCGTCACTTACACAAATGGGGGTGAAAATGAAAAAACAAAAGAACTCGAAAGATTCTGTGGCAGCTGCTATAATTCTTCAAAACTGGTTCGATTCAGTTCAATTTTATTCTGATGTTCAGAAAATCGATATTATTTAAACATTTATTTAAACATTTATTTTACATATTTTATGACAAATATTTCTCAAAAAAAACTCACAACGACTGAAATTAACCAAATCGTTTCAGATTCTATTTTTAAACAATTTGGAGTAAAAGACGAACATTTAGTTGTGTTATATGACTTAGATTCTCCATTGTCAAAAATTATGACGCAGGCGCATAAAGATATTTTAGCGAATAGAAATCCAGAAAAAACCATTATTCGTGAATATCAACCCGAAGATAATTTGGAATTGGTAGAAATGCTTTCAAATTTACCAGAGCAATCATCGGTGATTTTAATTCAATCTACAAGTTTTAGAATGGATAAATTCAGAATTCGACTTCATTTATATAACAAAAACATGGGGTGCATGGAGCATTCTCACCTTGGATATTACGGGCCAGAACAAGAGAATACATGGCTGAATGCACTTACGTATAAAGCGGAAGAATATGCTGAGATTGGTGGGAAAATTAAAGATTTAATGGATAATTATGATGAAATAAAAATTTATTCTGGAGATACAATAAATCCTGATATTTTAACCTTTCCAGAAATGGAAGAAGCAAAAATTAATGATGGAAGATTTTATCAACAAAAAAATAGAGGAGGAAGTTCTATTTGTGGAGAAATTTTTTCAGAAAGTAAAGATTTAAAAAGTGTGAATGGAAAATTAAATATTTGTTGTTATCCAAATTCAGAATTCAGAATTGTGCAATGTGAACCATTTTCAGTAACAATTAAAAATGGAATTCTTACAAAATGGGACGATAACGCTCCGCAAGAATTTATCGATAATATTGTTACACGAATTTTAGAATCGGAAACAGATGAAGAAGGGAATCCAGAAGTAATGATTCGAGAAGCAGGGTTTGGATTAAATCCGTTTATTTCAATGAAAAATCCTTTAAGTTTTGTTTCTGTTTTTGAACGACAAGCAGGGTTTCATATTTCACTTGGAAAAAAACATGCTATTTATAGATCTAAGTTTGGAAAAGAAATTGTACAACGATATCACATGGATATTTTTTCAACAGCTTTTAAAATGCTTGCTTGTAATGTTGATAAAAAAACAGGAGAAATGATTGAAGAAGTTGTATTTTTTGAAAATGGAAAATATCTCTAAAAAAATTGGTATTATTGGCGCTGGTCCTGCTGGAATTTTTACAGCACTTTTTCTCGCAAAAAAATATACAACAGAATTAAAAAGTGGAGAAATAGAAATTCATATTTTTGAGAAAAATAAAAAATTAGGGAAAAAATTAAAATTAACAGGTGGAGGACGAATGAATATTTCGAATAAAATTTTGAATCCAAATACTTTTTTTTCGAGTAATAGCAGAAAAAAAGAGCATTTTTTTAAATCTAAATTTTTTGAAAAATCAGACATTATACATTCTGTTCAACAATTTTCAGTAATTAGTCTTTTTGATGAGCTTGAAATAAAATATTTTTGGGAAAAAAATAGGGCGATGCTGAAATCGGAAAATGCAAGATCTGATGTTGAGGAATTACAAGCGAGGCTTGAAAAAATAAAAAATATTTTTATTCATGTAAACACAGAAATAAATAGTATTAAAACGAGTGAAAATAATACATTTATTATAGAAAATAAAACTTTTGATAATCTTGTTATTACAACTGGAGGAATGTTGCAAATGGAAGATAAGAAGTCTGCTAATTCGCAATTAAATAAACAAAAAACATATGGTTTACTCGAACAATTTGGGCATACTATTGTAAAAACTTCGCCATCACTTTCACCTTTCCGATTTTCAAAAAAAGAAATTATAACGCTTAATTTTGCAGAAGTGGCAGGGCAAAGTTTTACAGGAAAAATATATGCAAAAAATGTGAATACAAAAAAAAATACAGAAATTCTAGATGATATTCTCATTACACATCTGGGGTTATCGGGTCCTGCTATTTTAGATTTTTCAGCATTATGGGATAAAAAATCTGATGTATTTTTAAATTTTATTCCAGAATATACAGAAAAAACACTTACAAAAAAATTGCAAGATTTACGAAATGGAAAAAATAATATTCTTTCTTTTTTTAGACAATTTGTTTCAAAAAAATTAGCAAAATTTTTAATAGAAAAAACAAAAATTACTCATTTATTTTTTGCAGATATAACAAAGCAAGAGCTTAAAAATGTAGTATCTGTTTTTTGTGCATTTGCATTACCAAAGCCTGAATTATTTCCGTATCAAGCCTGTTGGACAACAAAAGGGGGAGTTTCTCTTTCAGATATTAATATTTCAACACTTGAATCGAAAAAAATCTCTCATCTTTTTATAGCTGGAGAAATTTTAGATATTGACGGTTTATGTGGTGGGTATCATATTTCTTTGTGTGCGTTACAAGCAAAAATTATTTCGGAGAATGTTTAGTTTTCATATTTTTCAATTGGATATTTATTGTTGTTTTCATTATTTAAGTGTTATCCAATAAATGCTTTATACGCTTCAATTGCGGCTTTTGTTTTGTTTCCATAATATCCTGTATTGAGTTCTGAATTTAAAAATCCTCGTGCAATTAATTCATTTTGTAAATCAACAACTTCTGCACTTTTTTCTCCAAAAGTAACATCTAGTTTTGCTACATGAATTTTTTGTTGCCGCATTGCAATTTGTTGCGCTGTTATAAAATCTTGATTTTGTGTAATAATGTTTGTAGTGCTTATTTTTCTGGCTGTATGTCGTTTTTGTAAAAGAGTATTTACCATTCGGCTATATGTTTGTGGTCCAAATCGACCAGCTCCTGTTTGAGTTTTATTTGATACAATTTTATTTTTAAGTTGGTAGGCATATACAGATTCTACTGTTTGTGCGTCGTAAATTCCTGTTGCAGTACCTGAAAAATATTTCATTCCTTTTAAAACAAGTTGCAGTCGTTTTACTGGTTCTCCAGAGTCTCCAAGTTGAAGATTTGGTTTAATTACTGCATAATCTGGATTGTACGGTTCTGAAGTATCTGAAATTTTATTTAGAGTAACTGCTTGTTTTGGAGAAGGTATAGCTGGTGTATTGTTTGATGCAATAATTATTTTATTCGTTTCTTGTGTATCTATTTGTGTCCAGACTTGTTCTGCATTTTTTCGTGTAGTTGGTCCAAATACTCCTGCTCCTGCTTGGGTTCGGCTTGTGAGAATATTTTTTTTAATTTGAAATTGATACACCGCTTCTTTTGTTTTTTCTCCGTAGTATCCTGTTGCAGGTACATGTAATACATTTTGCCGAATAAGAAATTTTTGTAAATTTGTTACAGATTCTCCTTTATCTCCTAAATATAAAGTTTGTGAAGAATTATTTGTGTTTTCTGCTGTTGTAGATAAATTATTTGATGCAGATTTTATTTGTGATGCTTTTGACATGAAATTCATTTGTACATTTTCTGTAGCACCCGATGGCAGAATAGTTCCTGTTACCGTTTGCATTCCCCATTGCATAGCTCTTTTTCGTCCGTCATCTCCATATCCCATCCATAAATCAATTCGATCTGCATTGTTCCATTCTAAAATTCTTCCACCTCTATCATGCACTGCTCCTATTCCAAATCCTGGAATTTTAATTTTTGTTCCATATGCATATGTAGATGGTGCGGCAATCATACCTGGATACACTTTTGTAAAATCAGCACCTCGGATTCCTTCTCCATTCATTCGTTTTTCTGCAGTATAATTTCCCCAAATATATTTGTCTTGGTTTGGAAGAGGAGAATAATATGCACTTACTACAAATGTTTGAGTGTGCTCAATTGAAACTGGTGCAGAAAAAACAGTATTACTATTGTCTGAAAATAATGCTGGTGATGCAATATTTGCACTTGTACTTAAAAGTACAGAAAGAGCGAGGGTTGAAAGTTTTGATGAAAAATATATTTTCTTCATTTGAGTTTTAAAATTTATATGTGTATTTTTTTTGGATATATTACTATCAGATTATTTTATCATAGTTTATTTGTAATATCAACTAAAAAACTCTTTTAATATTATTAAAAGAGTTTTTGTGTGCAAACTGGTACCCGCGATAGGACTCGAACCTATGACCATCACCTTAGAAGGGTGCCGCTCTATCCATCTGAGCTACGCGAGCAAAAATTGCTAATAGATTGTATTTATATTTAAAAAAATTTGCAATCTAAAAATAGAAGAAAGTCTTGATATAAAATATAAAATATAAAATATAAAATATAAAATATAATAAGAAGTGTATGAAAATCAAGTTTTGTATGATAGAATGGATATATGTTTCATATTATTATAACAACAACGGGAACCATTACAACGCAATAATTTGTGGCTCTTTTGTAAAAAGGGTTCTTTTTTATTGAGAAACTTTTTAGGCTTATTATAATTTAATAAAATTTTTATGTGTACTTCAGAAAATAATGTAAATAATTTAGAATTGTGCCGAAAACATACAGCGAGTCATATTATGACAGCCGCAGTAAAATTATTGTATCCAGATGTAAAATTAGGAGTTGGTCCGTGGACAGATAATGGGTTTTATCAAGATTTTGATTTTGGAGATGTACAAGTTTCTGAAAAAGAATTTAAAAAAATTCAAAAAAAAATGCGTTGGATTGTGAATAAAGGATTTGAAATGCGAAAAACTATTATTAGTGTAGAAAAAGCGACAGAACTTTTTGGACACGATAAATTTAAAATGGAATTAATTTCTGAAATTGCAGGAAGAGGAGAAGATATTTCTTTTTATTCTATGATTTCTGAAGGAGAAGAAAAAGACGAAAATGGAGAACCTACTGGAAAAATGGTTGAACGAATATTTTCATCTGATTTGTGTGCAGGTCCACATTTAAAAAATACTGGAGAATTAGGTGTGGTAAAATTAACAACTTTGGCAAGTGCATATTGGAGAGGAGACAGTGATAACGATACGCTTACACGAATTTATGGAGTAGTATTTGAAAATGAAGAAAAAATGAAAGAATATGAAATTTTTCTTGAAGAAGTTGCGAAACGAGACCATAGAAAACTTGGAAAAGAGCTGGGATTATTTACATTTTCTGAAAAAGTTGGAGCAGGGCTTCCGTTGTTTACACCAAAAGGAACATTTATTCGGAGGAAAATTGAAGATACTATAATGGAGATTCAAGCAGGTTTTGGATATGAGAAAGTGCATATTCCGCATATTACAAAAAAAGATTTATATGAAATTTCTGGACATTGGGGAAAATATAAAGATGATTTATTTCATGTAAAAGGAAAATCTGATACGGAATTTGTAATGAAACCAATGAATTGTCCGCATCATACTCAAATTTTTGATGCATCTCCAAAATCGTACAGAGATTTACCCGTGCGATATGCAGAAACGACGAGTTGCTATAGAGATGAGCAAGCAGGGGAATTATTGGGGCTTTCACGTGTTCGTTCAATTACTCAAGATGATGGACATGTTTTTTGTACGGTTGAGCAAATAAAACAAGAATGTAAAAATATTGTGGAAGTTATTCGACAATTTTATACAAAATTTGGAATGTATAATGAAGGAGAGTTTTATGTAGGATTATCGGTTCGAGATCCACAAAAACCAGAAAAATATTTGGGAACAGAGGAAGGTTGGAGTAAAGCAGAGCAATTTTTAGAAGAAATTGCGAAAGAAGAAAATCTTCCGTATAAACGAGAAGAGGGAGAAGCTGCATTTTATGGTCCGAAATTAGATTTTCAATTTAAAGATGCTATTGGGAGAGAATGGCAATTGGCAACAATTCAAATAGATTTTGTTCAACCAGAAAATTTTAAACTTTCATATACTGATAAAAATGGAGAAAAGCAAACTCCTGTTATGATTCATAGAGCTATTGCGGGAAGTTTAGAACGATTTATGTCTGTAATTATAGAACATTTTGCAGGAGCATTTCCGCCATGGTTATCGCCAGTGCAAGCACATATTATTCCTGTGAATGAAGCACATGAAGAGTATGCATATGATTTAGCAAAAAAATTAAAAAAATTGGGAGCAAGAGTTGAGGTCTATGATGCATCGGATAGTTTGGCAAAAAGAATTAGGAATTGCCAAACAGCAAAAGTTCCGTTTTCTGTAATTATTGGAGATAATGAAGTTGCATCTGGGAATGTAACGGTTCGAAAATATGGCGAGAAAAAAGATAGAGTTATTAGTATTGAGGAGTTTTTGGAAGAGTGTGAGGGGTAGGGGAATACATATATGCGTTCCTTTGATTATAATTTTTATAGTATTTATGAATTGGCTTAAAGAACATTAGGATAAAATATTGACAATTATTGTCTCTTTTGGAGCTTTGTGTTTTTCTTATTCTGCGAATGCAGTCGCAATCGAGGCAAAAAAAATTATGAAAAAAATAACAGAGTAAAAAATCATATGATTTTTTACTCTGTTATAGTACAATAATAATGTAGATTTTATATTACCTCGTCGCCAAGCGGTAAGGCAAGGGACTCTGAATCCCTCATTCGTAGGTTCAAATCCTACCGAGGTAGCCAAAAAAATATACTTCTATTAACTTTTCTTCAAAAATTCTTTTACTTCATTTGTAAAAAATTGTGTGTAATACAAAATTCCTCCAAATATTATTGCGGAAGTTATCATGAAAAATAGTACGGTTAAATATTTTCCAACCATGAATAATATCATATCTTTCAGAAAAAATATAAAGAGTGCCATTATTGTTCCTGCTAAAATTATTTTTAATAGATATTTATATTTGAGTGGAAAATATTGAATTTTTTGTAAATAATAGACTAATAAAATAGATAAAACAATTTCGGTTACAAGTGTAGAAATCGCAGACCCTTTTAATCCAATTTCTGGAATTAAAATAAAATTTAATGCGAGTCCAATAGTTACAACTATGAGATTTGAATATAAAACTTTTTTTTGATTGTTTAATGCAATAAGCACAAATGATGAAAAAATATTTAAAAATGCAAAAAATAGAGCAATTGCTAAAAAGAAAAAAGCCGTGTCTGAACCTTCTTGAAATTCATTTGCAAGTAAATGGTCGGATGCAAGCATTCCTGCAAGTGGTGTAGCGAGTAATACCCCTCCAATGGTAATTGGAAGAGCCATAATTATCATGAATAAAAATGAATATGAAAGTGTATTTTGTTTATTTTCTTCTGAATGTTTTTGGTTTAATGTTTTTGTTAAATGGGGGAGGAGTGAATTCATGAAAAATATTGGAAAATAAAGTAATACTTCCATCATTCGCAATGCGACTAAATATTTTGCAGATTCTAAATCTCCGCAAAACTGAGTGGTACACATTTCTTCACCGTTAATTTTTTCTGAACGAGGAAGCATCCAGCCTAGTAATAAAACCCCCATTCTAAAGTAAAATGTTGTTAAAAACATAGAGATTCCAAATGGTAAGGCTTGTTTAAATAACTCAACTAACTTTCGTTTTTCCAATAAAATATTTGGAATATTTAGTTGAATTTCTTGTTGAGAAAAATAAAAAGTGATTCCCATTATTATAAAACTTCCAATTAATCCTAAAAATAAAATCCAGAAAAAAGGAGAATTTCCTCCAGTGTGAACTCCATTTATTATTGGATAAAAATATTGTGTAATAGCGACTACTCCCAAAAAAGTAAAAATTTTCCCTGTAATAAGAGCATACGCATAATTTTGCATTTTTAATGCATATTGTAAGACAACGGAAACTGTTCCACTCATCAAAATAAAAAATGTTCCAATCGATGCAATTACAACTCCGAGTGGAATATTCGTATAGAAATATGCAGGAATAAAAAAAGCAATTCCTACAGCAAAAAGCATAGAAATTGTAGTTATTATAATTCGTAGTGTACTTCCTGTTGCATATAATTTAGCAGTGTTTACCTCTGGTTTCGACATTTCCCGAAGCATCAGGGTATAAATTCCCATATCGGCAATTGCTCCAAAAAGTGCAAGATATTCATAAATTGTTCCATAGTCTCCAAATTCACTTGTTGAGAAATATCGAGATAAAATATTTACAGTTGCTAACGCAATTATTGCAGTAATTAATTTTCCTGCAATTTGAACAACTGTATTTGTAATAATTTTTTTGGCAGTAGACATTAAAAGGTATATTTTATTTTGCAATATTTGTATATCGATTTTCTCGAATAAGTACTACTTTTACTTCTCCTGGATATTGAACATCTTTTTCAATTCGTCGTGAAATATTTTGTGAAAGTTGTGCTGCTTTTAAATCATTAATTTGCTTTGGGTCTACAAATACCCACATTTCTCGTCCTGCTGCCATTGCAAAACATTTATTTACTCCTTTGTATGAAGTTGCAATTCCTTCGAGTTCTATCATTCTCTTAATGAATTTTTCAGAAGTTTCTCGTCGAGCTCCAGGTCGTGATGCTGAAATCGCATCAGCAGCTTGTACAATATATGCTTCTACAGATTGAAGTGGTACATCTTCATGATGTGCTTCGATTGCATGAACAAGATCTTCATTTAATCCAAATTTACGAGCAATTTCTCCTGAAAGTAGTGCATGTTTTCCTCCAATTTCATGAGAAAGAGTTTTTCCTAAGTCATGTAAAAGTGATGCTTTTTTTGCAAGTTCACTATCCGCACCAATCATAATAGCAATTTGTTCTGCTATAAATGCTGCCTCTATAGAATGTCGTAATACATTTTGACCATATGATGTTCTGAAATGAAGTCGTCCAAGAACCTTTGCAATTTCTGGTGGAATTCCTGTTACGCCTGTTTCAAAAATAGCGTCTTCTCCTAGTTTTTGAATCATTATATCTACTTCTTTTGTTTTTTGTAGTAACACATCTTCAATTCGTGATGGCGTAATTCTTCCATCAATTAATAATTCTGTTAATACTTTTGATCCAATAAATCGTCGGAGTGGGTCAAAAGATGAAAGTGTTACGATATTTGGTGTATCATCTATAATTACACCAACTCCAAGAGTTTTTTCTAGTGCACTAATATTTCGTCCTTCTCTCCCAATAATTCGTCCTTTCATATCATCATTTTCTATTTTTACTTCTGTAACGGTAGATTCAACAGTTACATCAGATGCAAGTCTTTGAATACTATGAACAATAATATTTCGTGCTTCTTCGTCTAGATTAGCGTTTAACTGTGCTTTCATTCTATACATTTTGTTTACTAAATCGTGTTCAGATTGTTCTTCAATTTTAGAAAATAAAAATTCTTTTGCTTCTTTTTCAGAAAGACCCGCAATAGATTCAAGTTTTTTAACTTCTTCTTCTATCACCTTTTTTAGTTCTTCTTTTTCTTCAACAATTTCATCTCGTAATGAATCTACTCGAGAGCGTTGTGCAGAAATATCTTCTACTTTTGAATCTAATGATTTTTCTCTTTCTTCAAGTCGTGCTAACTCTTTTTCAAGTCTTCTATCTTTTTTATCTATTTCACTTTGTGCAGCAGCAATAATTTTTTCTGCTGTTTTTTCTGCTTCTCGTTCTTTTTTATCAGATTCTTTTTCAATTTGTAAAAGTTGTTTTTCGGCACGTGCAATTTCTCTTTCTTGTTGCAGCATTGCATTTGTAAGTTCAAGATTTTTTTTTTGAATTACTTGTTTTTTTGAATAATAAAATCCAATAAATGCTCCTAAAATTAGAGTTGATAGACTTGCTATCACGGTGATTATATCTGTCATATTTTTTATAATTTGTAATATTTTTTATGGTACACAAAGAAATATAGTGCTTTGTGCAGCGTAAAAAAATTGTAACAAATTTTTTTCAATTAGTATAATTTATTTAAGGTTTTGCGTGATTTCAGAAACAGTGCCATTTTTTACTTTATTTTTTTCTTCTTCACTTTCTTTGTACTCTTTCGTTTTTTCTTCAATAGTGAAGTCTTTTACATTCATTGCAATTGGAGATTGAAATTTTGCAAACATTTGAAATGTTCCGTTTGAATTTACTAATTTTTTTAACTCATTTATATCACTATTTGATAATTCTATACGTGTATATTTATGAGTAGCTTCTCTTTTTTCTCTATCGGTTCGAGAGGATCTATCAGAATTTTCTAGGCTTACTTCTTCATCTTTTGTTACAATAGTGTTATTTATTTTATCTATTTTTATTGTATTATTTTCATCTAAATTTTCTAAAATTAATTTTGCAGAGACTCGTGGTAAATCTGTGCAAATAATATTATTCGAGTTTGTATTAATATCTGTTTCTGAGTTTACTAATCCATGAGCTACAGCATTCATTGCTCCCGTTTCAGAATATCCTGTAACTTTGTTTGATTTATCTATAACGGTGTTAGTAAATAAATTTTGTACAGGTTCTGAAAGTTTCATTCTTCCAATTGCTACAGATGTATATAGAGTGTTATTATTTTTACTTTCTGTAAAAAACTCTTGAATAGAGAGTTCCTTTTCAGATATTTCTCCGTCATTTCCTCTTTGAATATGGCGAATTTTATTATTTCCAACATATACTGCAGCATGAATACTTGTAAAATCTTGAGAATTTTTTGCATCAACCATTGCTCCTTTTGCAGCGTGTACAATAAAATTTTTTCCTAATGATTTTTTATGATTTGGTTCGTTTAAATATAAGATATCTCCAATTTGTAAATGAGATTTTAAATATTCAATATTTTTTTCAATAATTGTTTTTTTGTTAAATTCTATTTTATTTTCACCGTTTTCTTGTTCTTTTTCAAAAATAGCTTTATCAAAAGCCGTATATAAAATAGATAACTTTATTTTATCTTTCCATTTGTTTGTATCATTTTCTATCGATCGTAAAGATGAAAGTTCTTTTGCTATCGATTTTTTTGCGATTTGTAAATCTTGTGGTGAATTACTTTTTATAATCTGTTGTGACTCAGTGGTAAGGAAATATCCAAGTCCTCGAACATCTTCTCCAATAAGCATATTAATTAATGAGTTTGTTGTACTTATTATTTCTTTTGTCCCTGGAATAACAGTATTTAGAATTTCTATTACAGATTTCATAACATCAGGGATATTTATGAATTCAGCATTTCTTGTGAGTTTTGTAACTTCTGGAATTTTTATATTTCCACCTCCTAATCCTTTTATTTTTTCTCGTAAATGAGTTAAGGATGAGTGTATGGTATGTTTCATATTCGTTGTTTCTTTGGGTTTTAATACTCCTTCTGATGTAGTAAAAAGTTTTGCTAAATCAGAAACGGCTTGTATGGTCGGGCTTTTTGCTATTTTTGCTGTTGAGTCAAGTGCATCAGTTATTGTTTTTGTTATACACATTTTTATTTATACTAAAATTATTTAACAATAGTTCCAATCGTTTCTCCTTTTAATACTTTTGAAATATTTCCTTTTTTTGATCCATCAAAAATTTGTACGGCTAAATTATTTTCATTGCATAGCGCAAATGCGGCAGTATCCATGACTTGTAATTGTTTTGCAATTACTTCTTGGAATGAAACAGTTTTATATTTTTTAGCATCAGAATTTTTTCGTGGATCGCTGTCATAGACTCCGTCAATAGTTGTAGCCTTTGCATACATATCCGCTTTAATTTCTATAGCACGCAACGCAGATGCCGAATCTGTTGTAAAAAACGGGCTTCCTGTTCCTCCGCAAAAAAAACAAATTCGTCCTTCTTCAAACGCTTTATCTACTTTTTCTAAATTAAACTCTTCACAAAAACTCGGCATAGATCTCGCAGAAAACACTGCAGTTTTTATTGTAAATTTTTCTAAAAAAGCTGAAAAAGAAAGTGCATTCATTACAGTTGCAAGCATTCCAATATGGTCAGATTTTCCACGAAAAAGTTCTAATTCTTCATTATCTCGTCCACGCCAAAAATTTCCTCCTCCTAAAACAATTCCAATTTCAGATATTTTACTGGCTTCTTCTAGTTCATTTTTCAATGCAAGCATAGCAGGTTTATCAATAAATTTTCCATTTGTAGAAAGCATTTCTCCAGAAATTTTTATTAAAATTCGTTTTTTCATAGATATAAATAAAATTATAAAGACTTTATACTCTCACACTTTTTTTTCCCTCTCTTTGAAACTCTATAATTTCAACAAATTCTATATTTTTATCACATCGACTTTCGCTATCTGGTCGGTTGTCTATCACACTGTCATCTCGTAAAACAACATATTTCTTTTTTTGAAATACTAAGAAATCTCCAATTTTCATGTCATATTTCGAAAAATTATTAAATTTTTTATCTCTATATTTTTTTAATAATTCAGCGTGAACATCGTGTGGAACTTCAAAAATAAGTTCTATTAATTTTACTCGTTGTAATTCTTCATTAAAATAAAAAATTCCTGGCCATATAAAATATGCAGTATATTTTTTTGCTAATTCTGTTTTTGAAATACTTGTTAAATCGACTTCTCCGTCAGATTTTTGAAATTTTCCACAAACGCTTGCTTGTTTATCGTTTTGTGGAGTTGGGTAAAAACTGTAAAAATCAGTTATAAATTCTCTTAATTTTTGCTTTCCAATATTTATCATATCATCAAAAACTTCTAAATGATTTTTGTTATATTTAGATATATTTCCTGTAGTGTCGGTATTTCGTAAATTATATTTTTCTTGAATATAAACATCTCCTGCATCCATTTTTTTTACGAGTTGAAAAATAGAAATTCCAGATTCTTTTTCTCCTGCTAAAAGTGCCGATTGAATCGGTGATGCTCCTCTATATTTTGGTAAAAGTGAAAAATGTAAATTAAATGTTCCATTCATTGGAATATCTATTGTGCTTTGTGGAATTAATGTCCCATATGCCACTATTATAAAAAAATCGGCACATAATACTTGTAAATCAGCATTCAGATTTACGTCAAATATATCTGGTGTAAAAACAGGAATATTGCTGGTTAGAGCAACTTGTTTTACTGCAGATGGTGTTAATATTTTTTTTCGTCCTATATGTTTATCTGGGTTTGTAACTACTCCAACCACTTCTATTTCGTGGCTACATTCTTTTAAAAAATATGACAATACTCGTGATGAATGTTCTGGTGTTCCAAAAAAAATTATTTTTTTCATAGTTTTTTTTATGTCTTAAAGTTTAATAATTATCAGATAAATCATTTTGAAATAAAATAGTATCTCCTTTTTTTAATACATTTGCTAAATCGCTATGTGCATCATTTACATTTTTATATGTAATAATGATAAGATTTTCATCTGTATGTTTTGCTCTCAAGCAATCTAACATATAATCAGTATTTTTATTTAAAATTACTAATAATACATCAATATATTGAGGATATATATTTGCTAAATTTTTGTGTATTTTTTTTGCGTCGTTCCCCAATTCTACAATTCCAGGTGTTAATACAATTTTTCGTCCTGTGGCTCTCGAAAGAGTTTTTAATCCAGAAATAAATCCGTCAAAATTTCCGTTATAACTATCATCTATTACGGTTACACCGGTTTGTTTATTTTTAATAACTTCTAATCGATGAGGAACATGGTCTAATTTTTTTATTCCAGAAATAATATTATCTTCGGATAATTCTAATTCTTCAGCAATGTGTAGGCAAAAATAAAGAGATGAAATAATATGGTCTGCAATTAATTTTGTTTCAAGTTTTATATTATTTTTTTTGTAATTATAGGTAAGGCTGATTCCAGAAAATTTTTCTAAATACTGTATTTGAGTGATATTTTTTGAATAATTTGTAGTGTTTATTTGAATAATTTCTAAATTTTTACTTAGTATGTTTTTTGTAAGACTAATAAATTTTGGTAAATAATTCTTAATATTTGAATCTGAGGTATTTATAAATGCTTTTTTTGTTGTTGCTTCTACAATTTCAAATTTTGCTTTTTGAATATTTTTATGACTTCCAAATCGTTCAAGATGTTGGTTTCCAATTGCTGTTAAAAATGAATAATCTGGTTGAATAAAATTACAAATACTTGCAATTTCGCCAATGCAAAATGCTCCCATTTCTAGTAAAACAATATCAGATTTTTTTACTTCTGTTGTATTTTTTAGTAAATAATTTGCGACTCCCAAATCTGTATTAATATTTCCTGGAACTAAAAATACATTATATTTTTCTTTTAAAAGTGAATGCAAAATGGTTTTAATTGTTGTTTTTCCATATGAACCAGTAATTCCAATTGTTAAAAATATATAATTATTCTTTTGTTTATTTTTTCTAATTGTTTGTAATAACTTTTTTGCTGATTGTAAAATTTTATTTTTTTGAAATTTTACAAATGGAGATAGTATAAAATCTGCTACTATTAAATAGAGAGGAATACATATAATAGTAAAAAGTAGTAGTATTATTTTTATAAATAATGCTATATCCGCAGCATATAACACAAAATAGAAAATACTTATAAGAAAGAAAAAAGTAAGAATAAAGAGTGCTACGACTCGTTTTGTCCAATCAATATTACCTCGTTTTGCTAAACCAAACCAATTAAGATGTGTATAAATAAAGCGTAAAAATCGAATACGGTCGTAATGTTCCGATTGAAAAATGTAGAGAATTTCTTTAATCATTTGTGAAACAATAAAGTATGTAATAAATATGAAATTTTAATCATAATGTACCATGTTTTTATCCCATACGTCATTCATTACTGAATATGAAAATAATTTTCCTGCTAAAAATTGAAAGACTTTCTGTTTTATAATAATATTTATTTCTTTTGTATTTTCACTATTTCGTTTATGAAAATATCGTTGTTCAAGTTTTTTAATTTTTTGTATAAATAACACTTCACACATTTTGTATTCAGCGTGATGCGAAATATATTTATTACACATTATAGTGGCAAGTTCATTGCTTATTCTTTTTAAAACTAATTCTTGAATTATCATATATTTTCCACGAGGCATTGTATTTTTTCTCCATCGAATAAAGTTTTCGCAATATCTTATATCATCTATATATTTTTGAGATTTTAAAAGGTGTATAATCTCAAAAATTTTATCTGAAATTTCTTGTATTTTTTCGGGGTTCTCTTCTTCGGTTTTTGTAATAAATTTTTCTTCTAATTTTTCTGTTAATTTTTTTTCAGGAATATCGTTTGCACTCAATTTTAATAAGGCAAATGCATATATTCTTTGAGAGGTATTATCGAGCATAAATTTCTATACAAAGTGGGTTTATTTTAGAATCTTTTGAATTGTTTATAATATTTCGCGATGAAACATATTTATTATTTGTATCGGAGAAATAATGAGATTTTTCACTTGTACTTGCTTTTCTAATATTCGATAAATCTATATCATTATTTATGTATTGAGTGCAAGAATAAGGTATTTGTTCACGAGGAGAATCGAGTTGATCAGATTGTAGATCAATTCCTGCAAATAAATTTGTGAGAACAAATATATCTATAGCAATTATTATTACTAAGAATATTCTATGTATAGTTCTTTAGCTCCTATGGTTGTAAGTTTAGACTTAAATTGTCCAAAGTTAAAAAGTTTTTTAAGGTTCATACTATTTTTAAAAATTAAATATTTTGTTGTTGTACATGAATTTGTTTTTCGTCTACTTTTTTTGTTTTTGGAATAATTACCTTTAATATTCCGTTATGTTCGCTTGCTCGAATATTTGCAGATTCTACAATTTCTGGCAAAACAATGCTTCGTGAAAATTTCCCCCAATGGCATTCTTCTACAAAGTATTTTTTGGCGTTATAATGCTGAATATCTTCTGGAATTTCTCGTGTTCCCGAAATAGTTAAAACATCTTTTGATAATTGAATTTTTATGTTTTCGATGATAATTCCCGCCAAAGGAATGAGTACAAAAATGGTGTTATCTGCTTCAAAAATATCCATAGAAAGTTCTACTTCTTCTTCTGCAAGTGTATGATTTTGTTTTATTCCATCAATTTTTATTTGTTGCATGTATTTGAGGTTAAGTACTCTGAGTGTAAGTCAAAATGCGTTAAAATTATAGCATTTGGAAATATGTTTTTAATATTTTCTTCTATAATATCAGACTTTTTGTGTGCAGCTTCAAGTAAAATTTTATTATCAAATTCTAAATGAATATTTATATGATATTCACTTCCAGACCTTCTTGTTTGTAAATCATGCCAGCCTAGTATTGTTTTTTTCTGTACACATTCTTTTAATGTTTTAGATATTTGATTGGTAATAACTGTTGGTAATTTTTTATCGGTTAATATATCAAAACTTTGAAGAAGTAAATCTTTTATATCCCAAAATAACCACATCGCAATCGCAATACCAATAATACTGTCTATCCAATATATTTGAAAAAAATATGAAATAGTAAGTCCGAAAAGTACTCCTGCATTCATTATTCCATCAGCAAAAAAATGAGAATGTTCCGCTTCTAAAATAAGCGATGAAGACTTTTTTGCCTGACGTTTCATATAATATGAAAGCACGAGGGGAATAATAATTGCAATAATAGTAATTATTATTCCTATTATTTGCATATTCTCGACTTCTGCTTGTTTTATATTTTGTTCAAATATTTGTAAAATCGAGTATGAGAGAAGAGCAATAGAAATCCCTGTAATAAAAATTCCTTGAATTAACCCAGAAAACGCTTCAAACTTGCCGTGTCCAAAAGGGTGGTCATGGTCTGCAGGTTTACTTGATTCATTTAAAATAAACCAATTTATACTGGTTGAGGTAGCGTCCATAATACTATCTATACTACTTGCAATTAAGGCACTTGAGTTTGATAAAAATCCAATAGTAAATTTTGAAACAGCAAGAAAAATAGAGATAAGAAATGAAAAGAATAAAAATTTCTTATTTTTTACACTATGTGTTTCTGCATGGTTATGGTGTTTATGAGAATGCATAAAAAATAAAATTAAGAGTCTTGCATTATTTGTTCCATTATTTCGCTTGTAATATCAGCATTTGAATGCACGGCGATTACATCATCTGTATCTTCAAGGGCTTCAATTAATGTAAATAATTTTTTTGCATCTTCTAGCGTTGTAATTGCTACTGTATTTTCAGCTACCATAGAAATTTTAGCATTTATTTTACTTGTACATTCATTTTGCAGTGTTTTTTGTAGTTGGAATACATCTTTTGAATCACATATAATTTCTATTTCTGTTGTTTTTTCTGTTTCAGATATTTCATAAATCACATCTTCAGCATCATTTTCAATTGCAATCATTTCTATTTCTTCAATTTTGTTATTTTCTATTTGAATGCTAATTACTCCTTTTCGGTGAAACATCCATGAAACGCTTCCATTTTCTCCCATGTTTCCGTTGTTTTTTGAAAATCCAACTCGCACTCCCGATACAATTCTATTTCGATTATCGCTTAATGTTTCGACTAAGATAGCAATTCCGTTGGGTCCGTATCCCTCAAAAGTTGCTTCTATTAGAGCTAAAGCTGTTTTGTCTTCGCCTGTTCCTTTTTTTATTGCTCTTTCTATGTTTTTATTTGGAGTATTTTCTTTTTTTGCATTATCAATTGCAAGTCGTAACGCAGGGTTTGATTCAGGATCTCCACCACTTCGTGCAGCAATAGTTATTAAATTTGCATGTTTTGTAAAAATCTTTCCTCGGGCTGCATCGTTTGCTCCTTTTTTGTGTCGAATTGAATGCCATTTTGAATGTCCAGACATAAAAGTATGTGTAAAATATATTTTATATATATAATAGCATAAGAGAGTTGAATATGAATATTTTATTCTCTAATTCTATTTTTACCAACATTACTATTTGTAAAAGATGAATTTGTTTTATTTTATGTAAAAACACTCACTTTTTTATAGTGGGTGTTTTTTAATTATTAATTATTTATCTCTTGTGCCATTTATTTCGCCATTCATTCTGCCGTTCATTGTATCGTCTTATTACTTGGTCTGTCAGGCTTTCTCCATGATTTAATCCCAGGACTTCTTTCCTCACAGCTGCCCTAGCCTGTGATCTTTTTATTTTATTTACATCTTCATCGTCATAGTTATAGTCATCGTCATAGTTATAGTCATCTTCATAGTTATAGTCATCGTAATTTTTATCTTTTAAAGGTTTTGGCTTTAGATCTTTAATATGTTCTGTTGTTATTGGCTCAATATAAGGCTTTTCTCTCATCTTAAGTATAATAGGATCTATATCTCGCCCAGAATTTGATTCCGAGGTTTTTTCACTCGTGGCTTGAAAAGCATTTAATTGTTCTTTTTGATAAATGCGTATGCTCTCTTGATCTGCCAGCCATTTTGCTACTATTGGATTAACAGGCTTTTTTT
>DQTD01000072.1 GCA_016839105.1 Candidatus Altimarinota bacterium | reverse complement strand
GGACACGAAAATATGCGACAAGATGAAGACACTCTTGATACATGGTTTTCTTCTGCACTCTGGCCATTTTCAACTCTTGGCTGGCCAGATAAAACTCCAGATTTTGAGAAATTTTTTCCAACATCAATTTTAGAAACAGGACATGATATTTTATTTTTCTGGGTAGCGAGAATGATTATGTTTTCTAAATTTACAACGGGAAAAAACCCTTTTTCAGATGTGTATTTACACGGATTAGTGTGTGATGAACACGGAAAAAAAATGAGTAAATCGAAAGGAAACGGAATAGACCCATTAGAAATGATTGAAAAATTTGGAACAGATGCGGTAAGAATGTCTTTGATTGTAGGAACAACACCCGGTAACCAAGTGAGTTTAGGAGAGAAAAAAATTGAAGGATTTCGAAATTTTGCAAATAAATTATGGAATGTTTCACGATATATTCTCAGTATCGAAAGTAGCGAACAACAATCGTTGTCTACTACAGAAATAAAAAGTTTGCCAGAAAAATGGATTTTATCAAAAACTCAAACCTTAATTGAAGAAGTACGAACAGGAATTGAAAATCATAAATATGGAGAAGTCGGACAAAAATTATATGATTTTACATGGAACGATTTAGCCGATTGGGCTATTGAATCGTCAAAATCTACATCTTCTGTAACAATAGGAAAGACACTGAAAGAAGTTTTAGAAACACTCTTAAAACTGCTACACCCATATACTCCATTTGTAACAGAACAAATTTGGTCTGAAATGGGAAATACTGAGTTACTCGCATTGGAAAATTTTCCAACAGTAAATTCTGCGTATAAAAATAAAAATGCAGAAGAAAAATTTGAAATATTTAAAAATGTAACGGCTAAAATTCGGTCATTGCGTTCTGCATCGAAAGTTGACCCTGTAAAAAAAATAAAAGCTATTTTATATGTTAAAAATTCTGAAATATTACAAGAATTACAAAAAACAACAGAAACAATAAAATCTTTAGCTCGACTCGAAAGTTTAGAATTCATTACAAATGCAGATGAAAAACCAACTGAAAAATGCGTAACAGATATAATATCTGGAACAGAAATTTTTCTTCCACTTTCAGATATGATTAACCAAGAAGAAGAAAAAAAACGAAAATCCAAAGAATTGGAAGAAGCAAAAAAAATTCTAAAAAACTTAGAAGCCAGAATTGCCAATAAAAAATATATGGATAACGCTCCAGAAAATTTAGTGAAGCAAACAATGAATCAATATGAAGAAGTGAAAGCGAAAATTAGTGTTTTAGAAAAGTAATAATACTTTTTTTGTTTTTCCATGACTACCGAACATCCAATATAGTATTAATCTCATTACGAAACAAGAATACTGTTCTATAATTCTGTTTAATTATCCTCATTTTTTCATCAATTTCTTTCAACCATTTTTGAGCAGGTTGGTATCCACCAATAAAAAATTCCCAGCTCGACTTTGGAACATTTCCGAAATATTGAGTTTCATTAATATATACTTTTGCATCAATAAATTTAGGATATTTTTTTTCAATAATATTTGTTCCATTTTCTGGAAAAGTTGTAATATAATTTTCAGAAATTTCTGATTCAAGTAAATGTAATTTTCGTAATTTTTACTAAAATAATATTATTTTTCTTCTTTATACTTCACAAAAATATTAATATTTTACAAGAAAATATCTCGTGCTTTTGCCCCTTTACTTGGTCCAATAGCACCAGCTTCTTCCATTTCATCTAGAATTCGTGCAGCTCGTGCATATCCAATAGAAAGTCTTCGTTGCAATAACGATGCAGAGGCTTTTCCTGTAGATCTCACAACCTCTAACGCCTCTTCCATACGATCATCTTGGTTTCCTGATTTTTTAGGCGTAAATCCTGGAACATCAACAGTATCTGGAGCATCGTCCAACGAAATACATGAAGAAAAGAAATCTTCATCTGAAATATTCAACTTTAAATGTCGTACAATTTTTTCAATTTCTTCTCCAGAAATATAAATTCCTTGAATTCGTTTTGGTTTTGAAAGCGATGCGTTTGTAAATAACATATCCCCTTTTCCGAGTAAATCTTCTGCCCCAATAGAATCAATAACCGTTCGAGAATCAATAGAACTGGTTACAGAAAATGCAATTCGTGTTGGAATATTTGCTTTAATAATACCTGTAATTACATCTACAGAAGGTCTTTGTGTTGCAATAATTAAATGCATTCCAACTGCTCGTGCCATTTGTGCAATTCTACAAATCATCGCTTCTGTTTCTTTTTTATGCTCTCTCATCATTAAATCTGCCAGCTCATCTATAATAATTACGATTTTAGGAATTTTCTTCCATTGTTTTTTTGCTAAAAATTCATCATCTATATTTGCTGTTATAATTTTAAATTCTTCTTGAAATATTTTTTCAAATTGTTCCGACGAAGTTGTTTCAAACAAATTATCTCCTTTTAATTTTTCTTCTAAGCCACTTCTTAATTCTTTTTCTATTTTTGTTATTTTATCTTGTTTCTCCAATGCTTGTTTTTCTGCTCGAGACAACATTATGCCATTATATTCTTTAATATTTCGTGCTCCAACTTTTGAAAAATCATCAAGTCTTCTTATCATTTCTGCAACACTCCATCGTAAAGCAGAAAGTGCTTTTGCATCATCTGTAATTACGGGTGTTAATAAATGAGGAATTCCTTCATAAGGCATTAACTCAACTCGTTTTGGATCAACCATTATAAATCGCAAATCACTTGGAGAATTTTCATATAACATTGAAATAATAAAACTATTCATTCCAACCGATTTTCCAGATCCTGTTGCTCCCGCAATTAATAAATGTGGCATATCTTCCAATGCTTCAATTTGAGCTTCACCAGAAACATCCTTTCCTAAACACAACCGCAAATCCCCTTTGTGCTTTAGGAATTTTTTTGAATTAATAATCTCTCGCATTAAAACAGTCGACCGCTCCCTATTTGGAATTTCAATTCCTACCAAATTTTTTCCAACAATCGGAGCTTCAATTCTCACATTTTCAGCAGAAAGAGCTAATGCTAACTCATTTTTTAAACCAGTAATTTTACTTAATTTTACCGTTTCGTCTGGTTTTAATGCAAACTGTGTAACTGTTGGTCCAACAAATGCACTTTTCATTTCTACTCCAATTTTAAAATGTCCCAATTTTTCAACAATTTTAGCCCCTATTTTACGCAATTCTTTATCGGAAACATGTACAACAGAAGATCCTTTTTTTAATAAGCTTAATGACGGTGGAATCCACTGAGAAAAACTTTGATTTTCTGGACGAGAGCATGATTTTTTTGATTCTTCAATTTTTACAACTGGTACTTCTTCTTCTTTTCCTCTATTTATTTCAAACACTCCAGAATTTTTATCATTTTGTTTCTTGTTTATATTTTCTTGTAATATTTTTGATTTTTCTAATAATTCTTCTTGATTTTTTTGCGGTTCTAAATTTTGTAATTCTGCATTTTGATTTTCACTTACTCCTCTTCTAATCTCGAGTGCAACTGCTTGTTTTTTTAATTTTTCCTGTAATTTTACCTCTTTTGCTTTCAGTTTTAATTCTAATTTTGTTAATGGTTTTGGTGTAAATAGCGCAACTATTCCTACCCACAATGTAAATAAAATACCCGTAAGTGATAATTGAAATGTTATTAAAAATCCAATAAGAAAAAATGTTGTAAAAATTATTTTTGAACCAAGTGTTCCAAAAAACATTAAAAATAACAATGTTGTTGATACTCCAAAAATACCTCCTCTTTCAAAATGTAAGGCATTTACAGAATTATTTACAAAAGAAGAAATTTCTAAATTTGATAACTGAAGAAGTGCTTGAATAGAAAAAAATAATAATAAAATTCCGAGAATAGAAGATTTCGAAAATTTAATAAAACTATTTAAGAGTAACGCAATTCCAATTGATATCAATACAATCGGAAAAATCCATACTCCTAAGCCAAATAAACGCAATGAAAATAAATTTATCCATTCACCCGCAACGCCCAAACTTCCAGCTAATGCCAACATGATTAAAACACCCAGTGCTATTGAAATAACTGCCCAAATCTCTTGTTTAATTTTCTTTGATATTTTTTTTCGTGCCATAAATATATAAATATAAGCTTTGCAATATACGCAAATATTACCATATAATAGAGAAAAACTTTAAGAGCATTTAATAAATACTGAAAAATGATTTTAGCCATTGAAACATCGTGCGACGAAGTATCCGCAAGTCTTGTAGATCAAAATTTTTGTGTACAGAAACATATTATTTTCTCTTCTTCCAATTTAGCCAATAAAACAGGTGGAGTCGTTCCAGAACTTGCAGCAAGAGAAGCCGCCAATATGATGCAATCTGTTATAAAAAAAATAACAAAAAACATAGAGTGGAACCATATAAAAGCTATTGCCGTTACCAACGGACCAGGCTTGGTTGGTTCTCTTATGACAGGAATTGAAACTGCTAAAACTCTTGCTATTTTATTTAACAAACCACTTATTCCAGTATTTCATATTTTTGGACATATGTGTGCAAATTTTTTAGAACAAAAAAATAAAATAACATTTCCAGCCCTCGTACTTACCGTTTCTGGTGGACACAACGATATTTATGTATGGGAAAATGCGTTAGAATACAAAAGAATTGGAACAACCCTCGATGACGCCGCAGGAGAATGTTTTGACAAATGCGCACGAATGCTTGGACTCGGATATCCTGGAGGACCACTTCTTTCAAAAAAAGCGGAATCTGGAAAAAAACGAGACGATATTATTTTACCTCGTCCACTGAAACATACAAAAAATGAAAATTTATTTAATTTTTCATTTTCTGGTTTAAAAACAGCACTTCTCTACAAAATTCAAAAAATAAAAATAATTAATAAAAATAATAGTGAAAATAATAGTGAAAATAAATCTGACAATTTAGATGAACAAACTATTGCAGATTTGTGTTTAGAAGTAGAAACCGCTATATGCGAAACCCTTTTACATAAATTATTTTTAGCACAAAAAATATATAAGATTAATACTCTTATGCTTTCTGGTGGAGTTTCTGCAAATAAACCTTTACGTGCTCAATTTTTACACAAAGCAACTGCTATAAAATGTAATGCATTTATTCCCGTAAAATTTGAATATTGCACCGATAATGCCGCGATGATTGGTGCTGCGGCACAAATAATTTGGAAAAATTCAACAAATAAAAGTTTTCCAGTTGAAAATGTTAAAATTCAAATGAAGCAAGAAATATAAAATAAATAAATAATTTTTATACTCTCACTTGAACATTATTTTCTAATAAATAATTTTTTAGCTCTGAAATTTCAATTTCACCAAAATGAAACACTGATGCGGCTAGTGCCGCAGTAGCTTTTGTTTTTTCAAAAACTTCAATAAAATCTTCTTTTTTTCCAGCTCCTCCACTTGCAATAATTGGAACATCTATTTCTTTTTCCAAAGCCTGCAACATATCAATATCAAAACCTATTTTTACTCCGTCTTTATCTATAGAATTTAACAAAATCTCTCCTGCACCAAGCCCAACACCTTTTTTTGCCCATTCAAGCAAATCTAAACCGGTTGCTTTTTTCCCCCCAGAAATAAAAATTTCCCAACCACTCTCCGTAACTTTTGTTTTTTTTGCATCAATTGCCAAAACTACAGCCTGATTTCCAAATTCTTTTGCAATATCATTTATAATTTGAGGATTTCGAACCGCTGCAGAATTTATTCCAACCTTATCTGCACCAGAAAAAATAACTTTTTTTGCTGATTCCACCGACGAGATTCCACCACCAACAGTAAAAGGTATTGAAATATTTTTTGCTACATTTTTAACAAAATCAAGCATTGTTTCTCGCCCTTCATCAGTTGCTGAAATATCTAAAAAAACGAGTTCATCTGCACCAGATATATCATATTTTTTTGCAAGTTCTATCGCATCTCCTGCATCTTTTAAATTCACAAAATTTACCCCCTTTACAGTTCTTCCATTTTTCACATCTAAACATGAAATAATTCGCTTTTTCAGCATAAGTTTTTATAAAAATTAGAAGAAGATAACCCCAGAAGAAAAATATTCTGAGGTTTTTAGAACAATACAATTCTTACACTCCAGGAACAGGAAATGCAATACACATAGCTTTTACTTCTGCGGCTAACTCTTTTAATATAGCCGTATCATTTTTTGCTTCAATAGCATCACAAATAATTTCTGCTGTTCTTGTAAATTCAGCTTCTTTAAATCCTCGAGTTGTCATTGCTGGTGTTCCAAGTCGAATTCCCGATGGGTCAAATGGTCCTCGTAGATCATATGGAATAGCATTTTTATTCAATGTAATATGAATTGCATCAAGAGCTGATTCTGCTTCGCCTCCAGTTGTATCAAAACTTGTCATTGTATCTATCAGAAATAAATGATTATCAGTTCCTCCTGCAATCATTCGTACTCCCCTTTTTTTAAATACAACTTCCATAGCTTTTGCATTTTTTCGAATTTGAGCCGCATATTCTTGAAATTCAGGAGTAGCTGCCTCTGCAAATGCTGCCGCTTTTGCAGCGATTGTATGCATATGTGGTCCACCTTGCATACCAGGAAACGTCATTTTATCAATTTTTTTTGCAAGTTCTGCATTTGAAGTCATAATAATTCCCCCTCGTGGTCCTCGCAATGTTTTATGAGTTGTAGAAGTAACAATATCAAATCCGTAATCAAATGGATTTTTTAACTCTTTTCCTGCAATTAATCCAGCGATATGTGCAATATCCATCATTGTTATTGCTCCAACTTCATCTGCAATAGCTTTAAATTTTGCATAATCTAAATCTCGTGAATATGCAGAAAACCCCGCTAAAATAAGTTTTGGTTTTTCTTTTAACGCAGTTTCTCGTAACGCTTCATAATCAATTTCTCCTGTATCTATATTTTTCATTTTATATCGAACAAATCGATACGTTTGTGCAATTTTTGTAACAGGATGCCCATGAGATAAATGCCCTCCATGCCCTAAATCCATTCCTAATACACAATCACCCGGATTTAAAATTGCAGCATATGTAATATCATTTGCTGGACAACCAGAATGAGGCTGTACATTTGCATGCGTAGCACCTGGAAATAATTTTAATAATCGATCAATTGCCAATTGCTCTACTTTGTCTACATGTTCACACCCTCCATAATATCGTTTCCCTGGATATCCTTCTGCATATTTATTAGTAAGAATTGATCCATTACATGCAAAAACACTTGGAGAAACATAATTTTCTGAAGCAATTAATTCCATTCCTTCAAATTCTCGTTTTTCTTCTAATTTTATCAGATTATACAATTCTGGATCATTTTTCTTTAACAGCTCTTTGTTATCTATATACGACGACATAAAAATAAAAGTAAAAAAATAAGTATATCTATAATGAGTATACTAAACTTAAAACACAAAAAAATCAATATTTTTTACTCAAAATATTTATATACAAATATCCGCCAACTTTCTTACACTATTCTACTTCTTTATTTTATATCACCATATATTCGTATATTTGCAAGTCCTAAGTATTGACACACCAAGCTAAATAAGAGTATGATTATATGAAATATTTACTCATGAATATTTCAACCATAAACAAACACAAACCGACCTTTTTCATTTTTGAATCTTTTCCCTTTTTAACTTTAAAAAAAGTGAGAAAAGATAAATCCTTTCTTCCTGATCAAATATAATAAAACAATACTTTTTCTTGTACTCGGGTATAAGGAAGGATTTATCTTTCTTCACTTTTTGACTTGGCAAATAAAAGTATCATACTTTTTATTTGTTAAACCAATCTTAGATTTTTAAACGTTCTTTATTTTTTTCTTTCCTAGTTTTATACTTATAAGTAAAAAAATTTAAACACAAATACAAATATAAAATCCGTTCTGGTAAAACGAAAAAAGTACCAAAAAACAGTGAAGATGAGAGCTAATGATCTCATAGATATAAAAATAAAATCAAAGAAAAACATAATATATAACATGATTATTTCTCAAATATTTATTTTTATCAAAAAAAACTCTAAATTTTATTATTTAGAGTTTTTTTTATTATATATTTATTATTTAGTAATAATAGCGTTACACTATTTCAAAATATTCTCAGTTGTATTCTTCCGTTTTTTTATTTAGACTATATATAAATTATGCTATTTTTACAGAATTAAACGCTTATGAGATTTAATATAATACAAAATCGAAAATATGGATTTATATTTTCTGGAATATTGGTACTACTAAGTTTGTTCTTTTTAATTTCTCCTCAATTTCGACTTTCGTTAGGAATTGATTTTGTTGGAGGAACAGAATTAACACTCTCTTCAGAGACCTCTGAATTAACAACAGAGAGTTTATCTGCAACATATACAAATTTATTCGGAGAAAAAATTACACCAAAAGTTTCTCATATATTAGGAGGAAACAATTTTATAATAAAATCTCACGAATTATCTGCTGAAAAACAAATTCAATTATTAGAAGAATTACATAAAACCGATACATCTATAAAAGTTGAAGGCGTTTCAACCGTTGGTGCAAGCCTTGGAGATTATTTTAAAACTCAAGCATTAACTACCTTATTACTTGCTATTACTGCTATTATTTTCTTTTTAGCATGGACATTCAGGTCTGTTCCAAAAGGAATTTCATCGTGGAGATTTGGTATGACTGCAATTATTGCACTTGTACATGATGTATTAATTATTGCTGGATCTTTTGCACTTCTTGGACAATTTATAAATTTAGAAGTCGACACATTATTTGTAACAGCACTTCTCACTGTTCTTGGATTTTCTGTTCATGATACAATTGTTGTATTTGACAGGCTTCGAGAAAATTTAAATGGAAAAAAATCTCATTTAATTCAAGAAATTGCAGAAAATTCACTATGGCAAACGATGGGAAGATCGTTACATACATCATTTTCTACACTTTTTGTTCTTCTTTCTCTTCTTTTTTGGGGAGCGCCTAGTATATTCGCATTTGTTTTTGCTTTATCATTTGGAATATTTATTGGAACATATTCTTCAATTTTTATAGCAACGCCATTACTGGTACTTTTTATTCAAAGAGATTTAAAAAATGCACCAATAAATGATGATGAAATTGAATACCAAGAAGGTGAATATATTTCTGATGTGAAATAATAATTTTAATAGAATACAATGTTTTGTGATCAAACCTCGCTTTACTTAAAAGCAGGAAACGGTGGTGGAGGTTCAATCTCTCTGTTACGAGCTAAATTTTTAGCAAAAGGAGGACCAGATGGTGGAAATGGAGGAAGAGGAGGAAATGTAATTTTAAAAGCAAACTGTAATTTAAACAGTTTAATTCACTTACATACAAAGAAAAAATTTAACGCAGAAAATGGTGAAGGTGGTCAAGGACGACAACTCCATGGGAAAGGAGGAGAAGATATTACCTTAGAGATTCCCGTTGGAACTATTATTCGAGATTCTGAAACACAAGAAGTTCTTTATGATTTTAGAGTAGATAAAGAAGAATTTATTATTGCCAAAGGTGGTCGTGGAGGATATGGGAATGAACACTTTAAAAGTTCTATACGACAAACTCCTCGTTTTGCAGAATTAGGAGAACCAGGACAAGAAATTTTCATAGATCTTGAGCTAAAATTAATAGCAGATGTTGGAATTATTGGACTTCCATCTGCTGGAAAATCTACATTAATTTCACAAATTTCTGCGGCAAAACCAAAAATTGCAGCGTATCATTTTACAACACTTATTCCGAATTTAGGAGTAGTAAAACTTTCAAATAACCGAACATTTGTTGCCTGTGATATTCCAGGATTAATTGAAGGAGCAAGTGAAGGAAAAGGCTTGGGAGATGAATTTCTACGACATATTTCTCGAAGTAAAATTTGTATCCATCTCGTTGATATTTCACTCGAACAACCTCTCAATGATTACAAAATTATTAGAAAAGAACTCAAAAATTATTCACAAGAGTTAGCAGATAAAAAAGAAATTATAGTATTTTCAAAAATAGATACTCTTGGTGGAGACGACGAATTATTAGGATTTTTACAAGACGAATTTGAAAAAGAACTCGGTATTCGACCTCTCGGTATTGCATCATTTGCAGGATCTGGTTTACATGAATTAAAAGAAGAATTATGGAAAATAATTGAAGAAATTCGAGTAGAAGAACGAAAAATTGAAGAAGAAAAACGAAAGTCTGACCAAATACAATTATTTCAACCACATCTCGATAAAGTTGATCCAAAATTTTTTATTGTTACAAAAGAAATTCAACAAGGAGACCAATTCGGAACTCCTCGACGAGAAGGGTTTAGAATTACAGGACAACGATTTGAACAAATTGTTATACAAACAGATTTACAAAATAGAGAGGCTACTATGCGAATTCGAGATATAATTCATAAAATGGGAATCCAAAAAAAACTATTAGCAGAAGGAGCAGTAAATGGAACAACTCTTTTTGTAGGAACAAAACATTTTGATTTTGAACCACTCGTTCTTAAAAAATAGAGAAATTAGATATTACAATATGAAAAATTTAACAATTAAAAAAGCATTATTTCCTGTCGCAGGAATGGGAACACGAATGCTTCCATTAACAAAGACTATAGCAAAAGAACTTTTACCAGTTTTTGATACCCCAGTTTTAGATATTCTAGTTGAGGAATGCATGAATGCGGGAATTGAAGAAATTATTTTTGTTACATCAAAAGGAAAAAATTCAATTATGGACTATTTTTCTTCACTTCCAGAACTTGAAGAGAAGCTGAGAAAAAAAGCAAATGCAGGAGATAAAAACAGTGCTCTTCGATTACAAAAAATTACAAAATTTAATAAAATTAAATTTTCTTCAGTTCGACAAGCAGAACAACTTGGAGACGGGCATGCTATTTTACAAGCAAAACATTTATTACAAAATGAACCATTTATTGTTGTTTTTGGTGACGATTTAACATTTCCCAATAACTCTTCAAAAGAATCGAAAAAAAGTTCGATTCAACAACTTCTAGAGGCATATAATCAAACACAATCTTCTATTATTGGTGTTCGCACAGTTCCTCTTGAAACAATTGCAGCCTATGGAGTTGTAGACATAAATAATTCTGACAAGAAAATTAGTACGATTTCCCATGTTGTAGAAAAACCAAAACCACAAAAATCACCATCAAATCAAGCCATTATAGGAAAATATATCTGTACCCCAGATATTTGGGATGCTCTAGAACATGCAACTTCTTCTGTAGATGGTGAAACACGATTAATTGATGGATTTGAACAATTATTAAAAAATAAGATTTTAATTTCTTCTTGCTCTATTGAAGGAGAACGATTTGACGCAGGAAATATTAAAGAATTATTTTTTGCAAATGTATATACAGCACTAAAAAGTGGAAATATAACCAAAGATGAAATTTTAGAAATTATGAAATTAGCATAATACACTCTTTCAAATAATATTTTTTATAACTTACACTAAGATTTTCCCAAACCGTTCACAACCAGAATAATCTTCAAAAAAACTTATATCATTATTACCTATTTCTAGTTTATTTAGTAATAAATTTTCATAATATTTTTTTTGGATATTTTCTGTATTCATACCAGAATCAAACTCAAAAAAACAAGAATTGATATTGTAGAAATTTGAATTTTCTTGAAATAAATCTGTAAATAATTTTTCATATAAATCTGTACCTGTTTTTCCAGAAAAAAGAGCTAATTTCGGGTCTCCATTTAAAACCTCTTCACTCATTTTTTTTGCATCACTTTCTGGAATATATGGTAAATTTGTTACAATACACGCATTTTCTAAATATTTTTTATTTATATTTTCAAGTAAATTAGATTTTTGAAACTCTATCATATCTAACACTCCATTTTTTTTTGCATTTTTTTTTGCAACCTCTAACGCTTTTTCAGAAATATCACACGCTAAAATTTTTATATTTTTTAAGTTCTCTAATCGTTTCTTTTTTAAAAGCATTGCTACCGTTATAGCAATACAGCCAGAACCTGTTCCAATATCTATGATATTATTAATATTATTTTTAAGAATATAATTAAATACTTTTTCTACTAAAATTTCGGTTTCAGGTCTTGGAGTTAAAACATCATTTGTTACAATAAAATCTAATCCATAAAAATTTTTTATTCCTAAAATTTCCGAAATACTATTTTTTTTACATCGTAGCTCTATAAAATATAAAAATTTTTGTATTTTATCATCAGAGATACTTAACGTATCAAAAGATACATACTCTTTTGTGATAAGTTGTATTTTTGATAATCCTAATGCTTTAGCAGCAAGTATCGCCATATCCAAACTAGGATTTTCTATATCATGTTTATAAAATTTATTTTTTGCAAAATCTAATACATCTTTAAGAATTTTATATTTTTGCATATTTTAAAATTATATTTTTTATGCTGCATAGCTATCTGCTGCAAGCTCTGCTGGTGTTTTTTTAATACCTGGATTATGTGCTTCTTGACGAATAAAAATTCCTACTTCAATTTCGTTTGGACAATCAATTGTTACAACTTTATTTAAGTTTCCTCCATGAACCACATCAACAGATTTTTCACCAAATTTCATATCTTTTGCAATGATAATAAAATCTTCGTCCATATTTGGCATAACAACTTCTAATTCAGCACCTTCTACAATTTTATTTTTTACAATAAGTTCAAGTCTTCCGTCTTTCCAACCAACAACTCGACCTGCAAATTCTTTTGCTGCTTTACTTGAATTTGCCTCAAATTTTACAGATCCTTTTCGAGGTTTTCCATTTAAAAATCCAGGAAAAAATCCTCGGTTGGCAGTAGCATTAATTTCATCCCATAAATTTTCATCTACTTCAATTCCTGCTGCGTAGTTATCTAACGCTTTTCTATATGCTCGTGCAATTGTTGCTACATAATATGCTGTTTTATTTCGTCCTTCCACTTTTAATGAACACACACCAGCTTCTGCAATTTTTTGCATATCTTCAATCATACACATATCTTTCGAAGACATTATATGCGTTCCATGAAAATCTTCTTCTACAGGAATAATTTCTCCTTGTCGCTCTTCTTCTTCCCAATAATTCATTTTTTCAAAATCTCGAATTGATTTTGCATTTTTTAAAATATCTTCTTTGTTTTCTTCTGAATCATGACATTTTCCAGAACCACAACATTTTTTAGGCTCTTCTATTTGCACTGGAACTTTTTGTTCTTCATGATCGCTCACATTGATAATTCTTCCTTCTTCGTCAAAAACTCTATAATTCCATCGACATGTATGGTTACACGCTCCTCTATTCGCATCTCGCCCTCCTGTAAAATTTGAAAGTAAACATCGCCCTGAATATGCCATGCATACTGCTCCATGAATAAAATATTCAAGCTCTAATGTTGGCAATGCTTTATGAATTTTTGCAACTTCTCTAATCGCCATTTCTCGTGCAAGAATAACTCTTTCTACACCCATTTCCATCCACATTTGCATTGCTGGAATATTTACAGTACTGGTTTGTACCGATAAATGTTTTGGAACATTTGGAGCATATTCTCGTGCTAACGATAAAACTCCTAAATCTGCAAAAATAATTCCATCTGGTTTAATTATTTCTAAAAAAGCCAAATGTTTTTTAATTTGTTCAATTGCAAATTCGTGTGGAAACCCATTCAAAGTTACATATACTTTTTTATTATTTTTTCGTGCAAAATTTAAAACATCTACAATATCTTCATCTGTAACATTATTTTCTCGTGTTCGAAGCGAAAACATTGGCACTCCCACATATACAGCATCGGCACCGTATCGAAATGCCGTTAATGCTTTATCTTTACTTCCTGCGGGTAACAGTAATTCTGGTAATTCTATTTTTATTGTCATTATTTTTAAATATATAGATAATTATTCATATATAAACATAACATAAACAATCCATACTACTCTACCTCTTTTATTTCATGCATCAATTTTTTATGTTTTATAAAGTTCTCTATTGTTTGAAAGCTTTCTGTATACATCTTTTTCATAGAGTCATCGGCATAAAATGCAATATGCGGTGTAATTAAAATTTCTGGCATGGTTTGTAATTCTGGAAAATCTGTAATATGCTTTTCATTTTCAACTACATCTAAAACTGCATGAGAAATTTTTTTCGATTGTACTCCATCTATTAATGCTTGTGTTTCTATTAAAGATCCTCTTGCCGTATTTACAAGCACCACACCATCTTTCATTTGTGAAATACTTTTTTTATTAATAATATGATAACTTTCTTTATTTGCAGGAATATGAAGAGAAATTATATCAGATTTTTCCCAAATTTCTTCAAGACTATCTACATATGTAAAATGAGAAGAAAGTGAAGCATCTATATCTGGGTGTCTAGCATACGCAATTACATCCATTAAAAACCCCATAGATGCGATTCTTGCAACTTTTTTTCCAATTTTTCCTGTTCCAATAATTCCAAGTGTTTTTCCTTTCAATGCCATTCCACGTAATCCTGAAAAATTAAAATCACACATTTTAGTTTTATCCGATGCTTGCTCAATACATCGCAAAGAAGATAAAAGCATTGCAAAAACATGCTCTGCAATTACATGACTTCCATAATCTGGAACATTACACACAGGAATTTTTTTATTATGACATTCTACCAAATCTATATGATTGTACCCAACAGAACGAGTAATAATAATTTTTAAATTTGGCATATTTTCTAGTACTTTTTTTGTAATTTTCGAATAAATAAATACACATAAAATTTCTGCATTTTTATATTTTTCAAAATATTCATCATTTTTATCACAAATAATTTTATCTGTTAAAACTCTATTATCTATAGCTATATTATAATTTAGATTTTTATAATTTTCTCTAATTTTTATTTCGTCTATTTTTTCTACTTCTGTGAAAATTATTTCTTTTTTTGTTAAAGAAATATCAACTTTTTTCTCAAGTCGCTTTCGCTTTAATTCTTCAATCGTTTTAGTTTTTTGCATATGTAATTATAAAAAAAATACATTTTTCATATAATTTTACCACAATATAATGTTAAATACAAATTATTATTCATAATTTATGGTAATATTTGCCCCTTCCTCTTGACTCGAAATAAATAAATTGAGAAAATGTTTTAGTGCCGCCTTAGCTCAGCTGGTAGAGCAACGGATTTGTAACCCGTAGGTCGTCAGTTCGATCCTGACAGGTGGCTCCATTGTAAACATAGAAAAGAGGTTTTATACCTCTTTTTTTGTATACAATTTTTTTTCATAGATATTATATTTGGCTTATGAATGTATTAATTCCTATAAATTATTAATTACCTCTTCTATACAAATCATATTAAATTCTTCAAAATTAGTATTTGTAAAATCTAACTCTTCAATATTAATTTTTATATTTTTTAAAATATCACTTTCACTATTTTTTTCTACAATTGTAAATTCTAAAATATTTAAATTATTATCAGCTTTATATTCCAATAATTCCGCATATTTTTTTCTGCAATTTTTGTTTTTTGAATATTTTTCTAACTTAATTTTTTTGTTTATTTGGTGGTCTTGTTTGTATTTTTCTCGAAACAAAATACAGTTTTTTTCTAATACTGTACAATTTTTTAAATTTTCAAACTGATATTTTTCTATATCTGAATGATTTCCAGACAATAAAACATTCGGAACTTTTTTTTTTCGCCATATTTCTGGACGTGTAAACTGTGGATATTCCCCTTTTTCATATAACTCAACAGAAAATGTTTCTCGCTCATGCGATTTTTTTTTTGAAATAACATTTTCTAATAACCGAGTTACTGCGTCTAAACACATAAGTGCTGGAATTTCTCCACCTGTTACCACAGCTTTTCCAATCGAAAAACTTTTATCCACATGGCTTTCAATAACCCGCTCATCTATTCCTTCATAATGCCCACATAAAAATATTTTATGAGTAGGTGTATTTGCAAGGTCATATGCATCTTTCTGGCTAAATTCTGGTGCAGATGGTGTAAAAAATATTACCTCACTTTTTTCGTTTATTTTTTTTACACTTTCTATAGCTAACGCAACTGGTTCCGCTTGCATTAACATTCCAGCTCCACCACCAAATGGTTTATCATCTATACTATGATATTTATTATCTGCAAAATTTCTAATATTCAGCATTTCAACTGATATTTGTTTCTTTTCTATTGCACGTTTTAAAATACTTTCCTGTAACGGAGAAGTGAAAAAATCTGGAAAAAGAGTGAGAATTGAAAATTTCATAAAAATAAAACAGATTTTATAATTATACCCTACCTCAATATTAATATTTTTAATATAAATTTTTACAAGAAAATCTAGATATTTTTATTATCGCCTATTTCATGGTAAGATTAATTATGAATGATATGAATGATAT